>CASDTU010000013.1 GCA_949283775.1 uncultured Bacillota bacterium | reverse complement strand
TTTTTTTGCCTTCGTTTTTTTATTTGACCTGTTTCTTTATTTACTTGCGCAAAGTCGGCTCCCCTTTTTATTCGAAAACATTCTCGGCCTCTTTCCAAAAAACTTTTCGCTTTTTTATTTTCCGCGGGATCCGCCTGTTTCCGTCTTTTTCGCGGCGGACGGGCATTTCGATCGGAAGCATCGAAATTTGCTCGAAAAACGAATAAATCGCTTTGCCCTGGGCCATACTGATAGAAAACCCAAAGGGAGTTTTAAAATATGGCTAAAAAGAAAAAACAAAAAGTACGCACATTGACAGACGAACAGTACAACGAATATTTGATGGCTCTCAAAGACGAGCGACCGACTATGCTCATTGACAAAGACGGCAACCGCACGCCGCAAAAATAAAGTCCTCTATCTTCCGATAGAAAAATAAAGCCTTTTATCTTCTGACAGATAGATGGATTGATAAAACATTGCTCTCTCCGTAAAAATTGCGGAGAGAGTTTTTGTATCGCATAAAAAATGTCTGAAATATTCTTGCCTAAAACAACTGCGGACAGGTTTTGCAAAACCTGTCCGCAGTCATACTTTTGTATTCTGTATTTATTCCGTCTTTGCAAACTGCGAATTGTACAGCGCGCAGTAGAAACCTTGCTTTTCCATCAGCTGCGCATGCGTCCCCTGTTCGATCACGGAGCCGTGATTCATGACAAGAATGAGATCGGCGTCCAAGATCGTGGACAAACGGTGCGCAACGATAAACGACGTCCTGCCCTGCATGATCTTATGAAACGCTTTCTGTATACGCATTTCCGTCATCGTATCGATATTCGAAGTCGCTTCGTCCAAAATCAAAAGCGGAGGATTTGCAAGCATCACGCGCGCAATACACAAAAGCTGCTTTTCCCCTTGCGATATGCTGGTATTGCCGCCTAAGACCGTGTCGTATCCCTTTTCCAAATTGCGGATAAAGAAATCGCAATACGCCGCCTTCGCCGCCTCTTCGATCTCTTTCGGCGTCGCGTCCTCTTTTCCGTAAGCAATATTCCAGGCAACCGTTTCATTCGCCAAAAAGCTGTCCTGCAACACCATGCCGAACATTTTTCGGTATTCGTTGAGCGGGATCTCGCGGATATCCACCCCGTCGATCAGGATCCTGCCGCTGTTTAAATCGTAAAACCGCATCAATAAATTGATCAGCGTCGTTTTGCCGCAGCCCGTAGGCCCTACGATCGCAATTTTACTGCCCGCTTTTACGTCGACGTTCAAATTCTCGATCAGTTTCTGGCCCGGCTCATAGGAAAAATATGCGTGCTCTATGCGAAAATCGCCGCGCACTTTTGCCAAATGATGCTCGCCTTCCAACGTTTCGCTTTCTTCGTCGATCACCTCGAATACGCGCGAAGCGGAGGCAAAGGCGCTTTGCAGCTGCGTCACGACGTTTGAGATCTCGTTAAACGGCTTTGTGTATTGGTTTGCATAGCTTAAAAACACTGACAGCATACCGACCGAAAAACCGCTCAGGGTAACCGCGCCCAATGCCAAAGCGCCGCCGTCGCTCAAAATGCAGAATACCGCGCCCAGCACGCCGACCACCGCGTATATGATGGCGTTGACAAACCGCGTGCTCGGATTGGTGAGCGCCGAATAATATTGCGCGCGCCAGCCGATGTCGTACAGCCGCGCATTGATATTTTGAAACTTTTCACACGAGGCACTCTCTTCGTTGAATAAAATGACCGTCTTTTGCCCTGAACACATCTCCTTGGTATGCGCCGCAAGCTCTCCCTGCACGCGCACCTGCTCGCGGAAACTGCGGAACGTCCGCTTTGTGATAAACGACGCCACAAAAAAAGACAGCGGCGTCAAAACGACCACGACCGCCGCAATGATCGGATTGATCACAAACATCACCACCAATGTGATCAAAATCGTCATAACGCCCGTAAAAAGTTGGGATACGCCCTGCAACAAACCATCGGAAATGCTGTCCACGTCGTTCACTACGCGCGTTACGATATCGCCCTGCGCGTGCGAATCCACATACCGCAACCGCGCCGAAGTTATGCTGTAAAACGCTTCCTTGCGCAGATCTTTCACCAACTTGTAGCAGAGCGTATTTACGCAGTTTCCCAAGAGCTTTTGCGAAACGGACGCAAGAAGCACGGATACGGCAAACGCCCCGACCATTCCAAACACTGTCCGGAAATGCTCCGCCTGCATCTGGTCCTTTCCGAGCATGGCGTCGATCGCATATCCGTACAGAACAGGCCCGATCAGAAGGAAACCGACATAAAAAATACTGAATAAAAAAGCGCCGACCACATATCTTTTATACGGTCTGACGTACGAAAGCAGGCGCCTTGTCAAATCTTTTTTGAAATTCTTCTTTTTCATGCTTCCGCCCTCGCTTGCGAATCACAGATCTCCCGATACAGTTCACACGAAGCATACAGCTCGTCATGCTTTCCCTGTCCGACGATCTCTCCGTCTTGAAGAACATAGATCATATCCGCGCTCCGTATGGACGATGCGCGCTGCGAAATCAAAATCTTCGTTACGTCTTTCATTGCCGCAAGATTTGCGCGGACGTTGGCGTCCGTCGTGAAATCCAAAGCCGAACAGCTGTCGTCTAAGATCAAAATTTCCGGCCTCGCCACCAGCGCCCGCGCGATCGTCAGACGCTGCCGCTGTCCGCCAGAAAAGTTCTTTCCGCCTTCCGTAACGGGCTGATCCAAACCGCCCTTTTCTTGGATAAAGTCATAGGCGCAAGCAGCCTTTAAAGCCGTTTCCATCTCCTCTTCCGTCGCGTTCTCTTTTCCCCAATACAGGTTGGAGCGGACCGTTCCAGAAAACAGCCCCGCGTTTTGCGGTACGATCCCGAACAAAAACCGCAAGTTTCGGGTGGGATATTCCTTTACGTTGTGCCCGAAGATCTTCACGTTCCCCTCGCTCGCGTCGTATAGACGGGGCAGCAGATTTACAAGCGTCGATTTGCCGCTGCCCGTTCCGCCGATGATGCCCACCGTACTTCCGCGCCCGATACGAAGGCTGATGTTTTGCAGGGAATATTGATCCGTACCCGCATACGAAAAGCTCACGTTTTCCATTTCGACCGCGGGCGCTTGCAGATCGCATTCCGCGTTTCCGCCCTCGTCGATCGAAGAGCGCATATCAAACACTTCGCTCACGCGGCGCATCGAAGCGTATGCCTTCGTAAACAGGGATACAATATTGGAAATGACGATCATCGCATTTAAAATCTGCGCAGTGTAGTTGATGATCGCAATAACTTCGCCGCTGGTCAAATTGCCGGCATTCACTTTGAATCCGCTGATGAACAGCACGATCGCCACACCGAAATTGACGAGCGCATACGTCAACGGATTCAGCCATGCCGAGATCTTTCCGATCCGCAGAGAATTGTCCAGCATATCGTCCGCCGCCGCGTCAAAGCGCGCTCTCTCTTTGTCCTGACTGCAAAACGCCCGCACAACGCGCGCACCTTCCAGATTGTCGCCCGCGATCTGCGTCAGACGGTCCAGCCGCTTTTGATTGCGCGTATAAAACGGAACGGTCTTGTGCATGATGCCCCACAAAACGAGCCCGACCGCAACGGAAATTGCCGTCACGATCAGTCCCAACTGCCAATCCAGCAACAGGCACAGCACGACCGACCCCGCCGCAATAAACGGAGCGCGGACGACCAGCCGTATGATCATCGCGACCGCCGTCTGCATCTGGTTTACGTCGTTCATCGTCCGCGTCACCAAAGACGAGGAACCTATCTTATCCAGCTCCCGATAGGAAAGCGTATTGATGTGCCGAAACAGCGCATTGCGGACATTTGTTCCGAATCCCTGCGAAACGATGGATGCGCTCCGCTGGCAAAATACCGCACAACCGAAACCGACTGCTCCCATCAGCAGCATCACCGCACCGCCCTTGAACACATATGCCAGATCGCCGTTCGCTACGCCGATGTCAATGATCTTTGCCATTACAAGCGGCACAAGAAGCTCCAATACCGCCTCGATCCATTTGGACAGCGGCCCCAAAATACATTGCAGCTTATATTCTTTTAAATATTGAAAATATCTCTTCACGAAGTTCTCTCTCTCTTGCTTTTCTTTCCTTTTTATTATAATTTTTAAATAAAAAATATGCAACCGATTCGAATGCGTCCCATCAATTTCCTGCACTTTTTTTAGTTTCCTCCCCTGCAATCTTTGCGCCGTTTTTCCTGACGTTTCAACGACAAAAATCCGGCGGCGCAATTTTTGCGCCGCCGGATTTTTGTTTTTTTGCTTTCAGCCGTCTTATACTTTCGCGGATACGGCTGTATTTTCGACTTGAAACGCCGCGTTTTGATGCCGCCTTGCCTTTGGCGTACGGCAGCCGCTTCTTCCGTGCAGACCTTTTTTCTATCGACAACCTTTTCGCCGAAAAGCTCCCGCGACTCTTACAGCAGAATGCACAGGACGCCGCCCTTTCCTTCGTTGACGATGCGCGTGACCGCTTTGCGAAGTTTGCCGCGCACCTCCTCCGTCATGGCGCCCGATTTTTCGTCCAATCCCTCTTTGACCATATCTTTGAACGTCTTACCGAACATATCGGTATTCCAAAGCGCTTCCGGATCTTTTTCATAGCTCTCCACTACGCCCTTTGCGATCTGTTCGCCCCGCGCCGTTTCCCCCGCGATCGGGGAAACTTCGCTGTGAATATCCACTTTGATGATATGATAAGAAGTTGCGTCGGCCTTGAGTTTTATGCCGCATTTCGTTCCCTTGCGATACAGTTCCGGAGCCTGCAATGCAAGTTCGCTCTCCATCGGCATGACGACTCCGTATCCGTATTCATCCGCGCAGTCCATCGCTTTTTTGAACTTCTCATAAAAAACTTTCGCATCGCGCAGGGAACGCACATAGGCCATCAGACGAAGATCGTCCCCGATTTCCGCTCCGCATTCTTCGCTCAAAACTGCATAAAACATCCCTTCTTTCGCCGCGAGCGCGTAGTGCGCCCTGCCCGTCGAAACGTCGCTCTCCCACGACGCGCAATAGACGTCGCCTTCCGAAAAAGCTTTCTCCAGCAGACCGCAGTCCCAAACCCGCGTGATTTTCGGCGAAATTTCGCGCACTTTGGATAAAATATCCGCTACGATCTTGCTGTCCTGCGGCAATACGCAGATCCAATCGGGCAGATCGATCTCGATGCCGCTTACGGGAAAAGCCTGCAAAAGATTTTCCAGCGTTTCCTGAAAATCCTCGCCCCCTGCGCAATCGGCGCAGCATACCGGAACAGCGTATTTTTCCTCCAAAGACGCGCGCAGCGCAGCGCATTCTTCTCCCTTGGAATCCTTGCTGTTGATGAGCAGCACAAAGGGAGTACTCTGCCCCGACAAGGTCTTGACGATCTGCTCTTCCGCCTCGATCTGATTGCTCCGCGCGACGTCCCCGATACTTCCGTCGGACACAATAACGATCGCCGCCGTACAATCGGACGAAATGCCTTTAAGCGCCGTTTCGCCCTTCCGTTCTTTGATCTGAAGGTGCAGAGTTTGCTTTTCGCCGCAGGGAATTTCGCCTTGCACCTGCAGCGCTTCGCCCTCTTCCGGCTCCGCCGAGGGAAGCGCGATCGACGCAAAACGGCGCACAAACGTCGATTTTCCGCATTGCGCCGGTCCCACGACTCCCAAAGCGCAGCTGCCGTCCGTACGCGCCGCTAAACTTTCCAATATCTCATTCCACATAAAAAAACAGCCTCCATATACCTTTCTTTCGATATACGGAAGCCTGTTCTTTTTCTGAGGACCCCCGTATCCGTCCGTTACAGTTCAGTATATGAAGACTGTTTGTCAAAAAATACCTTCTTTTTTAAAATTCTTTTTTGCCCCACCCGTTTTTTCGCCGCCGCAAATCAGGAATCCTTCTTTCCGTGCGAAAGTTTTTTCACCGAAGTATGATGCTCCTCTCCCGCCAAAAGCGCCGCGATATTCTTTCTGTGCGCAAACCACGTCAGGAAACAATCGAGCAGCAGCAGCATGAAAATCGCTACCACGTACCCGTTGACGATCTCGCCGCTGTACCGGAAATAAAAGATCATCCCCTGTATCACCGCTAAGAGCGAAACACCCAAAAGGGAGCCCATCGAACCCCATTCGCTCGCCCAAATATAAAACAGCGTCAAAAGAAGCACGGCAAGGACAACAAAAATCATCCACCAATATTCACAGCACAGCGCAAACGAGAACATCCCGAGCGTAGAGGCGATTCCCTTTCCGCCTTTAAAGCGCATCGTAACCGGATAAATATGCCCGATGATGACCGAAACGCCGCAAACATACCTTGCAAGATCGGAAACGAGAACGTCCGTGCCGGTGAAGACTTTGCCCCTGAATATAAAATAGGCGATCAGAAGCGGCAATCCGCCTTTGAGCATATCGCACAAAAGCGTGAGCGCGCCGATCTTCAGACCGAACTGCCGGCTCATGTTCATTGTGCCCGGATTTCCGCTGCCCATCTTGCGCACGTCCTTGTGCTTGATCTTTGAAATCAGCAGCGCAAAGTTGAAACAGCCCACAAAATAGGAGGCGACAGCCATGACGATAAACCAATACCAAAGCTGCGAAAAACTCAGTTCCATTTTTCTCTCTCCTTCCGTTACATCAGTCCGTCTTCATTTTCGCCGCGCGTGCGCGCGATCAGGCGGATCGGCGTGCCCGAAAAATCAAACGACCGCCGAAGCACGTTTTCCAAGTATCTCTTGTAAGAAAAATGCATCAGCATCTCATCGTTGACCGACAGAACAAAGGTGGGAGGACATACGGAAGGCTGCGTACAATAATAGATCTTTAACCGCCTGCCGTTGTAAGACGCCGGTTCGTTCGTGCGGACGGCGTCTAAAATCAGATCGTTCAGCGTGCCCGTCGATACCCTGAAATTCGCATGGGCATACACTTCCTGCACGAGTTTGAAGATCTTCTCGGTGCGCTGTCCCGTCTTTGCGGAAATATAGAGCGATTTATAATAATCCATGAACCGAAGTTCGCTCCTGAGCTTTTCCTCGAATTTATTGATGGTCTTGGTATCCTTTTCGATCAGATCCCATTTGTTCATCACGATCACCGAAGGCTTGCCCTGTTCGTGTACATATCCGATGATCTTTACATCCTGCTCCGTCAGCCCCTCCGCGCTGTCCACCACCAGCAGGCATACATCCGCGCGGCGAACCGCGTCCAAAGCGCGCATCACACTGTAATATTCCACATCGTCCGAAACGTTCTTCTTTTTGCGGATCCCCGCCGTGTCGATCAGCGTATATTTTTTTCCGTCGTATTCAAAAGGAGTGTCGATCGCGTCCCGCGTCGTTCCCGCCATATCGGTAACGATGGAACGTTCCGCGCCCAAAAGCCGGTTCACAAGGCTGCTCTTGCCCGCATTCGGTTTTCCGACCACCGCTATTTTCAATCGGTCCGACTCTTCCGAATCGCCGCTTTCAAAATAGGAAACCGCTTCATCCAACACATCGCCGATCCCCTGCGAATGCTCCGCGGAAACGGCAAACGGTTCACCGAGACCCAGCGCATAATATTCGAACAGCTTGTCCGGAGAATAATTATCCACCTTGTTCACGACCAAAATGACGGGTTTTCCGCAGCGGCGCAATTTATCCGCGACGTCGTAATCGGAAGAGGCAAGTTCTTCCTTCCCGTCCACCATCAGCAAAATCACCTGCGCCATGTCGATCGCAAGATCCGCCTGCCGCAAAATTTCGCGCCACATCGTATCTTCCGATTTCAGTTCGATGCCGCCCGTATCGATCACGGTGAACTTCTTTCCGCGCCAGACTGCGTCCGCATACAGACGGTCGCGCGTTACCCCCGGCCGATTTTCCGTAATCGAAATTTTTCTGCCGGCTATTTTATTGAACAGGGTGCTCTTTCCTACGTTCGGCCGCCCCACGATTGCTATCAACGGATTGCTCATTTCTTCTTTCCTCTTCTAAACGTCCTGCGACGCCCTTGCTTTGCCGCTTAAATTTTCAACATTTTGCGGAAACCTTGCTCTGCTCCATAAAAGTCTGCAATCATTATACAAAATTTGCGCGCGTTTGTAAAGAAAAAAGCGGTGTGCCGTATGGCAAACCGCTTCGCCTTCCTCGCTTTTTAGCCTCCGATGTTGATATTCAACATACCGAGTACGCAACCCAAAACATAGATCACGAGCGCGATCCAGAAAATCACGCGCCATGCAGTCTTGCAGCCTCTGCTGAAATTATATGCAGGAAAAGCAATCGCTATCAACAGCGCGATCTTCGCGATCAAATCCAAAATTCTTCCCGCCAACGAACCTGCAAACAATCCGCCGAACGTAAACGTGAAAGCGGATACGATCAATGCGACAAATGCGCAGAATTTAACGAGATCTCTCTTTGCCTGACCTTCCGTTCTCTGTCTGTTAGCCATACTTTCATCTATCTCCTTTCCATTTTTAGTCTATTGTTATTGTACCACTTTTTCTTCCTTTTTACAAGCATAGCGATCAAAAATTTGAAACATTTTCGCTCTTTTTTCCGCTTCCTTTGTCGAAAACGCGCCTGCGTTTTTCGCGCCTTTTTCTGCGCCGGGCGATGAGCGGAAAACGATTGTTCCGCTGCCCGTCCGTTTTGAACTTTTTGCGTAGACGCCGCCAAACAGCAGTCCTTCCAAAAAAAGAAAAAATTTCCTTATTTGTCAAAAATAAATACGCCGTCCTCTCCGTCGTCCTCCGCAAACCGAACGGCAATGCCCTCCTTTTGCGAAGTGGGTACGCTCTTGCCCGTAAAATCGGCTTTGAACGGCAGTTCCCGATGTCCGCGGTCTATGAGTGTCAAAAATTGAATTTTTGCAGGTCTGCCAAGCTGCATGACCTGCGAGATCGCCGCGCGCACCGTCCTGCCCGTATACAGCACGTCGTCGCAGAGAAGCACCGTCTTTCCGTCCACTCCAAATCCGACTTCACTGCCCAAAAACGCAATTTCGCCGTCCGCTTTCTCCAAATCGTCCCGATACAGCGCAATATCGAACACGCCGAACGGCACATCGGTATTTTCAATGGAATCGAGCCAATTTTTGATCCGCTTTGCGACCGTTACGCCGCGCGTGCGGATGCCGATCAGCACGACGTCTTCCGCCCCTTCGTTCTTTTCCGAAACCTGGTGCGCCAGGCGGCGAAACGTGCTTGCCATCTCTTCCTTATCCATGATCACGCCTTTGTATTTCATTTCCGCTCCTTTTGCGCCCTTTCCCCGCGCTTTTTCTTATCTTTGCGGCCATCGTGCGCCCTTTGCCGCGCTTTTGCGCATCGTTTTTCTTCCCCGCCGTTTTTTAATCTTCCATTTCCGATTGCGTTTCCTGTCCGCTCTTTTTCCCTGCGCCGCCTTCCTTTTCGCCCCTTTCCAGCTTTTGCAAGACGTCCGTAAAATAGGCGGGCAAAGGCGCTTCAAACACCATCCGTTCGCCCGTGCGCGGATGCGTAAAAGACAACCTGTATGCGTGCAGCAACTGCCCGTTCAAGTGAAATTTTTGCTTTTTTAATCCATACACGGGATCGCCCACAATAGGAAAACCTATATATTTGCAGTGCACGCGGATCTGGTGCGTCCTGCCCGTTTCCAGACGGAATTTGACCAAGGTATAACCCTTTTCATAGCGTCTGACCACTTCAAAATTCGTCGCGGCATACCTGCCCTTTTCTTTCGGGACCACCGCCATTTTGACCCGATCGGACGGATGCCTGCCGATATACGTCTCGATTCTGCCGCTGTCCTGTTTCAAAACGCCCTCGCAAAGCGCATAATATTCGCGCGCGCAGGTCTTGTCCGCGATCTGCTTCGACAGCGACAGATGCGCGCTGTCGTTCTTTGCCACAACCAACAATCCGGAGGTATCCTTGTCGATCCGATGCACGATCCCGGGACGAATCACGCCCCCGATCGAACTGAGGTCTTTTAAGCGGTACAACAGCGCGTTCACGAGCGTGCCGGTCAGGTTTCCGCTGCCGGCATGGACGGTAAGCCCCTGCGGCTTATCGATGACGGCAAGATCTTCGTCCTCGTATACGATCGTAATGGGGATATCCTGCGGCGATAGATCCAATTCCTGCGGCGGCGGGATCACGGCGACGATCCGGTCTCCGGCGCTGACTGTGTGCGAAGCCTTTCCGATTTCGCCGTTTTGCCGTATATTTCCCTCTTCCAGCAGCTTTTTTACCGCCGAACGGGTCATATGCAGCTGCTCCGCCACAAACACGTCCAGCCGAGGCGACGCGCTTTCCGCCGTAAATTCGTATTCATTCATTCTTTTTGTCTTTATCCAAACTGCGGTCCGCCGCGCCGATATCGTTGTCCGCTTCCCGTCCCGTTTCCTCCAACTCGCTCACGGCGTTTTTCAGCTCTTCTTCCTCTTTTCTCTTGCCGAAACGAAAGATAGCATCCTTGTCCACAAACAACAGCGCCAATAAGAATAAGATCGCGCCCACCGTAACTTCCAGATCGGCAACATTGTTGTGAAATTCCACGACAAGAAGGTTCATGTAAATAAAATCCCTCACGCCTTGATCAACCGCGCGGTCGATCAGATTTCCAACCGCTCCGGCCATCAACACAAGCAGAGCGACGCGCAAAAACCTGCGCTTTTTCGATATACGCAAAAAAGCAATCAAAAACGCCAGAACGGCAACCGCGGTAAGCCCGATCAACAGCGGCTGCGCCCACTCCTTGCCGGACAGCCAGCCGAAAGACATCCCTTCGTTGAGCGGGATCGCTTCAAATCCCAAATAGCCCGGTATCACCGTTACGGACGAACCGTAAAAGGCGTACGCGATCGCCTTCGTGATCTGGTCCGCCAGAACGAGAACGATAAAAACCAAAATATAAACCATGAAATTTACTCCTTATCCTCCATCAAGCCCAATCCTCTGCACAGTTTTTCCAGATCCAGCTCTCCCTTCGGGTTCAAAACGTCGTCAAGATTGAATCCCGTTTCCTCTTCGCCTTCCACATATTTTTCGATGATCGCTTTCGGATCGAATTCTTCCTGCTCTTTCTGCGTTCGCTTCTGTTCTTGCTGCGGCCGATTTTGTGAAAGACGGGTTAAAAATGCCTCGTCTTCTTCCCCTAAAAGCGCGGCCAGATTGCTCGCAAAAGACGCATATTTTTTCGCCTCCTCATCCGGGATCTGTCCGATCATACTCTCCGCCAGCGCGCGCCATTTGTCCGCAAAAAGACGGAACGTCTGCAATTCCATCTGCGCCGACATCCGATAGAATTCCTTGATCTCTTCCCCTTTTGTCTCCGCGTCCACGATCGCTTTGCCGACTTTGCTCTCCCGCTCTTTCAGCTGTGCGATGCTCGCGCGAAGCCCGCGGTTCTCGCTGACCAATCCGTCCAGACGGTAATTGATCTGACGCAGTTTGGTCTCATACGCTTCCCGTATCCCCGCAATTAACTTTTCTACTTCCTGTTGCGTGTATTTCTTACCCATTTTTCGCCCTTATCTCCGAAATCAGTTTTGTTTTGATGTCGTACAACTTCTGCGATAAATCCACCTTGTATACGTGCGGATTGTCCAGCCGCTTGTATTCATCCCAAAACGTACCCTTTTCCTGTTCCGCATATTCGCAAATCTTCGAAAGTTTCGGAAAGGCATACACGGCCTGTCCGTTTTGTATGATCGGCACCGTCAGCGGTCGTACCGTATACTCGGTAAACGTCGTGCGCTTCCACGTTTCCGTCGGATGAAAGATCGTAAGCGGCTTCGTCTCGTCGATCGTTTCTCCCCGCACGACAATCAGATCCGCTTCCGCTTTCCCCGTCGCTTTGTCATAGATCCGATAGATATCTTTAAAGGCGGGATTCGTGATCTTGACCGTATTGTCCGAAAGTTTGATCTTCGGAATTTCTCCGCCTTCTTTGGGATACAGCGCCGATAATTTATATACGCCGCCGAGAGCCGGCATATCCGCGCTCGTGATCAGTTTCGTGCCTACCCCCCATAAATCGATCGCCGCGCCCTGATTTTTCAAGGACGTGATCAGATATTCGTCCAGATCCCCCGACGCGCAGATGATCGCGTTGGGATATCCCGCGTCGTCCAGCATCTTTCGCGCCGTTTTCGACAGATAGGCGAGATCGCCGCTGTCCAGCCGTATTCCCTTGGGCTCGTATCCCTTTGCGCGCAGACGGTCAAATACTTTGATCGCGTTCGGCACGCCGCTTCTCAATGTATCATATGTGTCCACAAGCAGCAAACATGCCTCCGGAAACAAATCCGCATACGCACAGAACGCCTCGTATTCGCTCGGGAAATTCATCACCCAGCTGTGCGCGTGCGTGCCGGCGACCGGAATATCGAACATTTTGCCTGCCAGCACGTTCGAAGTGGAACGGCATCCGCCGATCACCGCCGCCCGCGCGCCGTAAACGCCCGCGTCCGGCCCCTGCGCGCGGCGAAGGCCGAACTCCATCACGGAATCCCCTTTTGCCGCATATGCGACTTTTGCCGCTTTCGTCGCGATCAGCGTCTGGTGATTGACAATATTTAAGAGCGCCGTTTCGATAAACTGCGCCTCCAAAAGCGGCGCCTTTACCGTCAGGATCGGCTCTTCCGGAAATACGAGCGTGCCTTCCGGAACGGCATATACGTCCCCCGTAAAGCGGAAATTTTTCAGGTACTGTAAAAAATCTTCGCTGAATACGCCCAGGGAACGCAGATATTCGATATCGTCCTGCTCAAATCGGATCGACAGAATATAATCGATCGCCTGCTCCAAGCCGGCCGCGACGGAATAGGAGAGCACTTCGTTCCGACGGAAAAACACGTCGAATACCGCCACGTCGTCTTGCTTGCCGCTCTCCAAATATCCGTTCATCATGGTCAGCTGATACAGATCCGTCAGCATTGTCAAATTGCGTTTCATCGCTCTCTCCGTACCGTTTGTTCGTTGTATATCGCTTGCTTTGTTCTTTTGCATCGTCGCTTACTTTTCTTGCTTATCCGTCTCGCTTTGCTGCGGCACGTCTTTATGCTGCGCCGCGTTTTCCTTCGCCGCGCGCGCCTTTTGCGCCGCTTTCTCCTTTGCGAGGCGCTCCTGTTCCATCTTTTTGAGCTGCTCTCTCGTGTACAGCTTCGGCAGCACCGCAAGCGGCTCTCCCTCTACCGCGCCGAATGCGCTCCCATATTTCTTTCGGTTGAAATAGAGCACCATCAGGAACAACAAAATTCCGCCGAGACACATCAAAATCGCAAAAACCTGCGATACGGGAATTTTGTCGCCTAATATAAACTCGCTGTCCCGCAGAGGCTCCATGATCGAACGGACCAAACCATATCCGAAGAAATATCCGGAAACCGCAAGCCCATGCGGCTTTTTCTTGAATTTCCACATGAGCGTAAACAGCAAAATAAACAAAAGAATGTTCAAAACGCTCTCATAGAAGAAAAATGCGTAATGCCATTCGCCGAGCTTATCGATATATACGCCGAGCGGAAACCATTGCAGCGATTCGTTCGTAATGACGCCGCCGTACACTTCCTGATTGGCAAAATTGCCCCATCTGCCGATGCCCTGCGCCAAAATCACGCCGGGAAGAAGACAGTCCGCCACGCGCAGAAAATTCATCTTGTGAATGACGCAAAAGAGCACCACGCCGAGCGCGCCGCCCGTCACTCCGCCGAGAATGGACAACCCGCCCTCTCTGAATTCCGAAAGCCATTCCGACATGGAAGTCGAAGGATCGGTCAGGCAGTAAAACGTACGCGCACCGATGATCCCGAGCGGCAAAATACAGATCAAAAGATCCAACGTCCAATCTACGGGAATATTTCTGCGCTTAAACAAAATCGCGACGACGCAGGTCGCCAAGATCACGCCGAACACGATAATGATCGCATAGTAGTAAATCGTAAACCCGTTCTCTCCGATCGGAATGGTGATACCCGGATTATTCAAAGCACTTTGCATGGCCAATACCAATCCTTTTTTCTGTATTTGACAGAAGCAAAACCGCGAGCGATTTTTGTTTCTTTTTGTATTATACCACACTCCGCTTAAAATTTAAAGCAATTTGCAAGAATATTTTCCAAGCCTGCATTTTTGAATCCGAACCAAAAACTGCGCTTTAATCAGCGCCGCAAACTGTTGAACAGCCGACGCTTCGCCCACACTGCCGCTGTCTTTATAAAAGTTTGAGCGCCGTCCGCCCATACTGACTTTTTTGACGAAAACCGAATAAGCCGCGACAATTTTTGCATTGCCGCGGCTCACAGATCCTTTGAAACGGCGCCTCTTTTCCGTCCGCAGGCAAACGCGGCGAAAAAGATCCGTTTATCTTTCTATGGAATATGTTTCGAAATGTCTGCATTCGATCCTGTCTGCGATCTTCTCCTGCGGCGCCACGTATTCCGCCGCGTTCAGCAGCAGCTTTTGTACCTGCGGCAGACGATAGGTCGGATACGTTTCATGCCCGGGATTAAAATAAAAACTTTTTCCCCTGCCGCGATGAAACACGCAACCGCCGCGAAATACTTCGCCGCCTTCAAACCAGCCGATATACACCAGCTCGTCCGGTACGGGAATGTCAAACGGCTCTCCGTACATTTCCTCCCGCGGAATGTCGATAAACTCTCCCAATCCCTTTGCGATCGGATGGGTCGGGTCTACGCACCAGAGCCGCTCTTTTTCCCCGTCTTCCCGCCAGGACAGCGTACAGGTCGTGCCCAAAAGCGAAGTGAACGGCTTTGCCATGTGCGCGGAATGCAAAAATACCATTCCCATGCCGCGCCGCGCCCTGTATGCAACTTTCGCCGCCAATTCGTCCGAAACCGCGCCGTGATACCAATGTCCCCACCAGAACATGACGTCCGTCTCTTCCAACAGAACATCGCTTAAACCTTCAACGCCCGTCTCGCCTGCCGGAACAAGCGTCACATTGTGTCCCGCTCCGCGCAGAAACTGTGCAATGTATTCTCCCATCCCTTCCGGATACGCTTCTTTCCCTTCCGGCGTATCCATGGACGGGTTCTTTTCGCAAACTACTGTAATTTTCATTTCTTTTCACCTCTTCCGCCCATCCGTTCAATTTGCGGTAAAATAATAGGGTTTGCCCGTCTTTTCCGATTCATAGATCCCTTCCAAAATATGCGTGACGACCGCCGCCTGCTCCGCCGTAACGTACAGTTCCCCTTTCCCCATAACCGCATTGAGGAAGGTTGCCGCCTCCTTATCTTCCGGAGCGTCGCCGCCGCTTCCTTCAAAAAATGCCACCGCGCCGCTGGAAAGATCGGGCTTTATCATGACCTGTTTCCCTGCAAGGATCGTATTGATGCGCAGTCCGTCCAACATATCCGCTCCCGCTTTTTCGCCGCAGATCGTCGTGACCGCCTCGATCGGATCCGCCATATTCAGCGCCCAGCTCGATTTCAAATAGATGACCGCGCCGTTTTTCATCACCACAAATCCGAATGCGCTGTCTTCCGCGGAAAATTTTTCCGTGTCCCAATCGCCCCAGATGTTGCCCGTCTCCGTCTGCTTGTTTAATTTGTGGAAGGTCTTTCCGACGCAATACGCAGGCTCATAGTTGTTCATCATAAACAGCGTAAGATCCAGCGCGTGCGTGCCGATATCGATCAAAGGGCCTCCGCCCTGTTTTTCCTTATCGATGAATACCCCCCAGGTAGGAACCGCACGGCGGCGGATCGCGATCGCTTCCGCATAATAAATTTCGCCGAACTGATCCGTTTTGGCAAGTTTTTTCAGATATAGCGAATCGTTGCGGTAACGATTCTGATACCCGATCGTCAGAACTTTTCCGGCTTTGTCGCGCGCCGCGATCATCTCTTTTGCCTGCGCATAATTCATCGCCATCGGCTTTTCGCAGAGCACGTGCTTTCCCGCTTCCAGCGCCGCCACCGTGATTTCGCAGTGCGAACAGTTCGGCGTCAACACGAGCACCGCGTCGATGCTCTTATCCTTTAAAAGCTCCCTGTAATCGGTATACACCTTACTCTCCGACGTACCGTACTCTTTGCACGCCTTTTCCGCACGCTCCCGAATGATATCGCAAAAAGCCACCATCTCCGACATCGGGTTGCGCTTTTGCGCAGGCATATGCTTTCCGTTCGCGATTCCGCCGCAGCCGATCACACCGATTTTGATTGTCTTCATTGTTTCCTCCCAAACCTTTTTATTGATAGATTTTTGTCCTTTTATTCAGTATCGAAACTCATAGCCCCGATTTATCTGACCTGTTCCGCTAACTTTTGCATATTGATGAAACTTCGGCGCAGATACTCTTCCGCGCTGCACGCAAATTGCTCGGCTTCCAAGATCGCCCACTTTGCCCCGATCTCCCGCATCGCCGAAAACACGCCTTCCATTCCGACGACACCTTCGCCCACAAACGGTTCGGCAGAACGGGCGGGATCTTCCGCCGCAGCTTCCTTGATATGCACAAGTTCCGCCCTTTCGCCCAGCTTCCGAAGATACTTCTGCGCGTTGAAACCCGCTACGTGCAGCCAAAACACGTCCGGCTCCGCCCGCAGAAAAGGCAGATCGTCCAACAACTTTTTCATTCGGTCCTTTCCGCCCTCAAATTCGTGCGCATGGTTGTGATATCCGAGCGTTACGCCCTCTTTTTGCAACAGCGAATGCGCCTTCTCGATCTTGCCGAGTCGGTCCGCATACCGTTTCGGATCGTCAAACTCTTCCAAAGGCAGATACGGGATCACGACGCTCTTCAAGTCTAATGCCGAAATATACGGCAGAGCGTTTTCGATCTCTTCCGCGGAAAGGTGCGCACAAACCCCCTTTAAAGAGTATTTTTTTAAAAGAGCTGCGAGTTCTCGGGGAGAATATCCGTAAAAACCGGCAAACTCTACCCCTTCGTAACCCGTTTCGGATACGAGGCGCAAAGCCGCTTCTCCGCCTTCCTTCGCGGCCATATCGCGCAAACTGTATAACTGAACGGCAAATCGCATACGAATTCCTCCTTATGCCCACCACATATTCGAATTGTCCGCGGTGATGATCCCCTCTTTCACAAAGCGAATCGCTTTTTCCAGCCCCTCTTTCGGAGACATCAGTCCGTCCTCGTGCTCAATGGAGATCGTATCGTCGTAGCCGAAAATTTTGAGCATGGAAAAGATCTGCTTCCAAAGCAGTGCGTCGTGCCCGTACCCGAGCGTGCGGAACGTCCATGCCCTGTCCTTGATCTGCGTGAAAGACGTCGTATCCAATACCCCGTTGCAACGCACGGAGTGCTCCAGCATCTGCGTATCTTTGGCATGAAAATAATACAGCGCGCCTGCCTGCGACAGCTCGCGGATCACTTCCAAAATATCCATTCCCTGCCAGAAAAGATGGGAAGGATCGACGTTTGCACCGATCAGCTCCCCCGCCGCCGCGCGAAGCCGCAGACAAGTCGCCGGATTGTATACGCAAAAACCGGGATGCATTTCCAAAGCTATGCGCGAAATGCCGCAATCTTTTGCAAACGCAGTCGCTTTTTTCCAATACGGGATCAAAACTTCGTTCCACTGATACTCCAAAGACTGCTGATAATCGGGCGGCCACGCGCAGGTCACCCACGCAGGAAGCTGCGCCGATTTGTCCGAACCGGGACAGCCCGAAAACGTGACGATGCGGTCTATGCCTAACTGTCCGCCCAAAATGCACGCCGCCTCAAAATCCGCTTCGAATTTGGCGGCGATCTCACGGTTGGGATGCACGCAGTTTCCGTGGACTGCCAACGCGGAAATGCTCATATTGTACTTTTGAAAAGTTTCCATAAGTTTTTCGCGCGCCGCTTTGTCCTTGTGCAGGATAAGCGCGTCTGCATGCGCCTTGCCCGGATATCCGCCTACACCGAGTTCAAATTGTTCCACACCGAGTCCGGAAAGATATTTTAAACTTTCTTCCAGACTGAAATCTGCCAAAATACTGCTTACAACGCTGATCTTCATCCGTCTCCCTCCATCCATTTTTGCAATATTTCTTATTCGTTTCTTCCGTTTTCTGCTTTTTTGTTTCAAATTTTATCCCGAATCGCGCAATGATGCTCCGCTGAATACGCTGCCGCTTCCATCAGACGGAATACGCGCAAGACTTCTTCCTTTTTGACCGTCGGAGCCTGTTTTCCCGCTGCGGACGAGGCAAAATTGCGGTAAAACACAAACGGCTGCGCATGCACGACGGGAAGAGGCAGCTCTTCCACGGAAGCGCCGCTGCGCTGTGCCATCGTACGCGTAAAACCGTTGCCTGCGCGCACGCCGACTAAATTTTTATCCTCGCGCTCCACGACGCGCGTCATTCCGCCGTGAAGGTCCCAATCCTCGATCGTCGCCGTTCCGTCTGTTCCGTATACCTGCCAGCGCGGAAGAGCTCTGAAACAGTCCGTCAATACCGTAATCCGATAGCGCATTCCGTTTTCAAACGTCGCAAACAGGTCGAAGCCGTCGTCCACTTCCTCGCCGTAAATATAGCTGTACTCGCAGTACAGATTCACTACTTTGGAAGGCACCGCCAAGAGCATCTGATCGATCAGGTGTACTCCCCAATCCAGCATCATTCCGCCGCCGCGCGCTTTCTCTTTTCTCCATGCGCCCGGGATCCCGTTGCTGCCGACGACGCGCGATTCGATCTTGTATACCTCTCCGATCTGTCCGCCGGATACGATATTTTTCATCGTCAGATAATCGTCGTCCCAGCGGCGGTTCTGATGAACCTGCAAGACTACCCCCGCGTTTTTCGCCAGATCGTACATTTCCTCCGCTTCCTTTGTGCTCAGCGCGATCGGCTTTTCACTGATGATGTGCTTTCCGGCCGCCGCGGCCTGCCGCACATACGGAAGATGCAGATCGTTCGGCGTGGCGATCAGCACGGCGTCGACCGATTGATCCTGCCAAATTTCTTGCGCGGACGCATATGCTTTGATCCCGCCCTTTTCCGCCTCCGCCGCACGCACGGGGTCGATATCATAAATTCCTGTAAGCTCGATCCGCTCCGCAGGAAATTGCTTTGCGCATTCTTTTAGGAGATAACAATGATATTCTCCCATGCCGCCATATCCGATTACTGCGATCCTCATTTTAAAATCCTTTGACACTTTTCTTTTTTGATGGTATAATACCATTGAATATTGCGAAAATCCACTCATTTTTCCTAATTTAATTCTCAAATTTTGTCATGATGAAAAAATCCGTTTTTTATGAAGCAATGCACGACAAGGAAAATCAAATCACCTTTTTTGAAGGGAACAGCAATCCGACTCCGCCCCATTTCCATCGCTGCATCGAAATTTTATACCTTTTGGACGGAAGCGTGAAAAGCAGCGTCGACGACGAAACCTTTCTTGCGACCAAAGACGACATCCTATTTGTCCGCCGCTGCGCCGTCCACGCTTTGGAGCCGGATCGCGATTTTCGCGATTATGTTTTGATTGTCAAAACGCAATTTTCCGATGATTTTGCGTCCATGCTCGAAAAGGAAACGCTCCCCGCCCTCCTTTCGGATAAAGAATTCAACCGGAAACTCCTGCCGATTTTTCAGGAAATGGCGAGAAAAGAAACGCAGGATTCCTTTCTCTTGACAAAGGGCTATATCGATCTGCTGTTCGGGAAACTTTTATCCCACTACGAGCGCAGAAAAATTATCGCCACGCCCAATCTCTCCACCGTCGTCGCCGCCTTGAACTACATCGACGAGCAGTATCAGCAGCCCATCACGCTGGATAGCATCGCCTCGCACTTCGGCTATACCAAATATTATTTTTCCAGGCTGTTCAACCAATACATCGGCGACAATCTCAACAATTATATCAATATGATCCGCATCAACAACGTTCTCTCCAAGGCCAAAAAGGACGAAACCGCAAACTTGTGCGATTTGGTCTTCGCCTGCGGATTCGATTCCATGGCTACCTTCTATCGGAATTTTTCCAAATACTATTCCGTTTCCCCTGCGCAATATCTCAAAACAATGTACCGGCAAAACACGCGCTGAGTCTTTTTGCTGTTAGTATTTCCATCTTTTGCGCTTTTAACGCCTTCCTTTTCGCAATACCGTAAAGCAAAAAAAAATGAAAACGCCAAAGCCCCGTCGGGAGCATTTTTTGCTCCCGACGGGGCTTTCAAAATGAATTCGCTGTGTATATTTTGCCCTTGCTGTCGCCGCCGCTAAGCGTTTTTTTCATGCCGCGGCCGCGCCCGATGCGCGCCGACCGCCAAAAGACAGCAAATCATAAAATTTAAACAGGCAAAGTCAGCGGCTTACAAAAATTCTAACAAACAAAAACAACGGCTCCTAAAAATTGAATAGGCAAAGACAACAGTTCTTAAAAATTTTAACAAGCAAAGACAGCAGCCCTAAAAATTTAATAGGCGCGGGCAAACAATACGACGTGCTTTGCCTTCTTGCCGCAGCAGGCGCAGGTTTCCGCCTCTTCGCCTTCGACCAAAACGCGCGCGCTGGCCGCCGTCAGTTCCTTAATCTTATCCTCGCATTCGCGGCAGCCGCACCATCCGGCTTTTACGAAGTTTCCTCCTTCCACGCCCTTTAAAATACCGTCTACGTTGTCCGCCGTGACCACTCTCTCTTCCTTGCGTTTTTTCGCAAGCGCCAAAAGATTGGCCTGGATCTCCGCAAGCAGCGTCTTCACCGTTTCCGCCGCGTTTTCCAAAGGCGCTTCGATCTTTTCGTGCGTATCTCTGCGGACAAGCACCATTTTCCCCGCCTCGATGTCGCGGGGCCCGAGCTCGATGCGCAGCGGCACCCCCTTCATTTCCCATTCGTTGAACTTCCAGCCGGGGCTGTTGTCCGACGTGTCGCTCTCCGCGCGGATGCCCGCCGCCAGCAACTTCGATTTCAGCTCCGCAACCGCTTCCAAAACGCCCTCTTTCTTCGAAGCGATCGGCACCAGGATCGCCTGCACGGGCGCTACGACCGGCGGAATGATCAGACCTCGCTGATCGCCGTGCGCCATAATCAGCGCGCCGATCAGACGAGTCGATACGCCCCAGGAAGTCGTGTATCCGTATTTGTGCGTCCCGTCCTTATCCAAAAACTGAATATCGAACGCCTTTGCAAAATTCTGTCCGAGATAATGGGACGTGCCTGCCTGCAAGCTCTTGCCGTCGTGCATCATCGCTTCCATGCCGAACGTCGCAACCGCTCCCGCAAATTTTTCCTTTTCCGTCTTTCTTCCCGTAAAGACAGGGATCGCAAGACAGGTTTCCGCAAATTCTTTGTATACGCCGAGCATTTTCATCGTCTCTTCCATCGCTTCCTCTTCGGTCGCGTGCACGGTATGCCCTTCCTGCCACAAAAATTCGCTCGTGCGCAAAAACGGACGCGTCGTCTTTTCCCAGCGCACCACGTTCGCCCATTGATTGATCAGAATAGGCAGGTCGCGATAGGATTGCAGCCACTTCGAATACATTTCGCCGATGATCGTTTCGCTCGTGGGACGAATCACGAGCGGTTCGGAAAGCTCCTCGCCGCCGCCCACGGTAACGACCGCCACTTCGGGCGCAAACCCCTCCACGTGCTCCGCTTCGCGCGTCATGAAACTGTACGGAATGAGCAGCGGAAAATAAGCGTTCTGATGTCCCGTCGCTTTGAAACGGGCATCCAATTCGCGCTGGATATTTTCCCAGATCGCATACCCGTACGGGCGGATGACCATCGTCCCCTTGACGGGCCCGTAATCCACAAGTTTCGTCTTCAACACGACGTCCGTATACCAACGGGGAAAATCCGTTTCTATATCCGCAATCTGATTTACAAATTGATTGTCCTTTGCCATAACTCCCTCCGTACAAACAAAAAATATGGTGATACTCGTTCAAGTATACCATATTTTTTTTATGAACACAATTCATTTCGCGGGCTTGACGCCCTTTTTCGGAAATTCTTGCCAACCGCGGCTGCCCGCCGCCAGCTTTTTGCCTGCTTTCTACAAGACCGGCTTTCCGCGCATATGCGCATTTCCGCCGTTAATCTTGGCGCTCCGCGACCGATTTCCACAGCACGGACACGGAACCGGGTCCGACGTGCGAACCGATGACCGGCCCCATGATGGAAACGTCCGGTTTAAACGAATACTTCGCTTCGATCAGCGCGGCCAATTCGTTTGCTTCCTTCTCCGCATCCGTATGTACCACCCAAATCAAACGATGTTCTTCCGACGGCGGAAATTTTTCCATTTTATCCAGCGCATAGGAAAACGCCTTCTTCATTCCGCGGCACTTTTCCACTACGCCCAGCTTGCCGTCCTTCGTAAAAGAGAGCACCGGCTTTACGTTCAGCAGCGACCCTGCGACCGCCGCAACCGTCGATACCCTGCCGCCTCTCTTTAAATAATACAGATCGTTCGCAATGATCGCGTATTGCAGATTTTTCTGCATCGCTACGACATAGTCGTACGCTTCCTGCACCGTTTTCCCTTCATCGCGCAGCCGAAGAGCCGCACGGACTTCCGCGCCCTGGCCGATCGTCGCCGAAAGAGAATCGACCGCAAGCAGGTTAAACTCGGGATAGTCTTTCTTGACGTCCGCCGCCGCTTTCTGTGCAACCGTTACCGTAGGCGAAAGTCCGCTCGATATCGTAAAGTGCAAAACGTCCTTCGCACCCTCTTTTGCAAGTTTCAAAAAATGCTGATAATGGCTTTCATAATTGAGCATCGACGTTCTGGAAAACGACCCTTCCCGCAGCTGCCTATAAAAATCGACATACTGCGAATATTCGGTAAACGCATCCAGCCCCTCTACAAACGTCCCGTCCTTTTTTTCGATCATATACGTCAGGCTTACGTTGCGAATGTCGTTCTCCTTCATAAAATCCGCATACAAATCTGCCGTGGAATCCGTCGATAAAATAAATTTCCTCATAAACCCCTCTGTCTTTCGCTTTCATATTGCTATACTTGTCGTTCTGCCAAGTATATTTTTATGTATTATAACATACCTTTTTTTGTTTGTAAAGGATTTAAACAAAAAACAAACGCGCTGTTACAATCTGGCTTCTTTCTCTTCTTTTTCCATATTTGAAAGCTTTTTTCGCGTATTTTTAAAACTTTTTACCGCAAAGCGCTTGAAAAAATGCCCCTCTTTGAATTATAATAGGAAAGACAGGAGGCTATCATGAAACAAATCAATTGGGCAGAGCTTAAAAGCGGAACGGATATCCGCGGCGTCGCGATCGAAGGTAAAGACACCGTCAATCTCACCGATGAAGCGATCGACGCAATCGTACGCGCCTTTTGCTATCGCCTCGCTACCGATCTCCATAAAAAACAGCTTACCGTCGCCGTCGGACACGATTCCAGACTATCCGCCGAGCGGATCAGCAAATGCGTCATTTCCGCCCTCACCAACAGCGGGTGTAACGTACTCTTTACGGGGCTTTCCTCCACTCCGTCCATGTTCATGCTTCTGAAAGAGCCGGAATTTGCGGCGGACGCTTCCATTATGATCACGGCAAGCCATTTGCCTTTTGACAAAAACGGACTCAAATTTTTCACTCTTGAAGGCGGTGCGGAAGGAAAAGATATTTCTGAAATTTTAAACCTCGCCCGGCAGGGCAAGTCTCTCTCCGGCAGCGGATCCGTGCGCTATGTCAACTACATCGACCGCTACAGCGAAAGTCTCGTCAAGCTCGTCCGCGAAAAGACGGGAAAAGAATTTCCCCTCTCCGGCAAAAAAATCATCGTGGACGCCGGAAACGGCGCCGGCGGCTTTTATGTGGAGAAAGTTTTAAAACCTTTGGGAGCCGATACGCAAGGCAGTCAGTTCCTCGACCCCGACGGCACTTTTCCCAACCATATCCCCAATCCCGAAGATAAAACCGCCATGCAGTCCGTCTGCAAGCGCGCGCTCGAAACCAAAGCCGACTTCGCCATCATTTTCGATACGGACGTCGACCGCGCGGGCGCCGTCGATAAGAGCGGCGAGGAGATCAACCGAAATAAACTGATCGCCCTGATCTCCGCTATCCTGCTCTCCGAACAAAGCGGCGCGACTATCGTTACCGATTCCGTAACTTCGGACGGGCTCACAAACTTTATCGAAAGCCGCGGCGGCAAGCACAGGCGCTTTAAACGCGGCTATAAAAACGTGATCGACGAGGCGAAACGCCTCTGCGCGGAGGGAGTTTACGCCCCCCTTGCCATCGAAACGAGCGGACACGCCGCTTTGAAAGAAAATTACTTTTTAGACGACGGCGCTTATCTCGTCACGCGCATCCTCATCAAACTTGCGCAGCTTTCCGACGAGGGAAAAGATATCGCCGATCTGATCAGTGATCTGCCGCAACCGAAAGAAGCCGCGGAAATTCGCCTCGGCTTTACACCGCTCGGTAAAGAGGATTTTAAAAATTACGGCAATGCGATCATTGAAAAGATCCGCACCGCAATTCCGCATGAAAAACACATCTCCCTCGCCGACAACAGCTTTGAAGGCGTGCGCATGAATTTTGACGCTTCGCACGGCGACGGCTGGGCGCTTGTGCGCATGAGCCTGCACGAACCCATCCTGCCCGTCAACTTTGAAAGCAATTCGACCGGCGGCTGCTTAAATATCGCAAAAGCCCTGCTTTCCCTCCTCTCGCCCTATCAGGACAAGCTGGATCTTACCAACCTCAAAAATTACATTTCGCAAGAATGATTTTCGTGAAATGTTTTATCCGATCGCCGCTCAAACTCTTTTGCCTTTCCTTTTCAGGCACGGTTTTGCTTGCGTGCGATCCGAAAACTTTATTTCTACCTGCAAAAAAATATTTTTTATACAAGGAGATTTTATCATGAACGTTCGTGAACAGTCGGTCAACGCCATCCGCGTGCTTTCCGCCGAAGCTATCCAAAAGGCAAACTCCGGCCACCCCGGTCTTCCCCTCGGCAGCGCTCCGATCGGCTACACCATCTTCGCCGATTTCTTAAAATTCAATCCCAAAGATACCAAATGGGATGACCGCGACCGCTTTATTCTTTCGGCAGGCCACGGTTCCATGCTCAACTATTCCCTCCTGTATCTGTTCGGATATGATATTTCCAAAGAAGATTTGATGAACTTCCGCCAGCTCGGCTCCAAGACGCCGGGACATCCCGAATACGGCCACACGCCCGGCGTGGAAACGACGACCGGCCCGCTCGGCCAGGGCATCGCCAACGCCGTCGGTATGGCGCTCGCCGAAGCGCACCTCGCCGCTATTTTCAACCGCGAAGGCTTCCCCATCGTCGACCACTACACCTATGCCCTCTGCGGAGACGGATGTTTGGAAGAAGGCATTTCCTATGAAGCCTGCTCTTTTGCAGGCGCCAACAAACTCGGCAAACTGATCCTCCTGTACGATGACAACGATATCACCATCGAGGGCGATACCGATATCACCTTTAAAGAAGACGTCGCCATGCGCTTTAAAGCCCAAGGCTGGCAAGTCCTCAAAGTCGACGACGTGAACGATCTGGATCTTCTCAAACGCACCATCAAAAAGGCGAAAGCGGATACGGAACGCCCGTCCCTGATCATCTGCAAGACGGTCATCGGCTACGGCTCTCCCCTCGCAGGCTCGCATGCCTGTCACGGCGCTCCGCTCGGTGCGGATAATCTGCAAAAACTCAAAGAAAATCTAAGCTGGACCTGCGAGCCCTTTGAAGTCCCGCAGGAAGTACTCGATTCTTGCAGAGCCATCGGTAAAAGAGGCGCCGCAAAACAGGGCAAATGGAAACGCCTGTTCAAAGAATACGAAGCGCAGTATCCCGACCTTGCCGCACTCTATAAACAATATATGAGCGGCGAGCTTCCCGATCTCAAAAACGACGCTTCCCTCTTGGACTTCCCGAAAGCGGACGCTACCAGAAATACAAGCTTTGCAATCTTGAATAAACTTGCCGATAAAATTCCCAATCTGATCGGCGGTTCGGCAGACCTCGCACCGTCCAATAAATCCAACATGAAAAAACGCAGCGATTTCTCCGCGGAAAACAAAGCGGGCTCTAACCTGCACTTCGGTATCCGCGAACACGCGATGGCCGCCATTACGAACGGCATGCAGCTGCACGGCGGACTGAAAGCTTACTGCGCGACCTTCTTTATTTTCTCCGATTATATGAAGCACGCGATGCGCCTCTCCGCATTGATGAACCTGCCCGTAACCTATATCCTCACCCACGATTCCATCGGCGTCGGCGAGGACGGCCCTACCCATGAGCCCGTCGAACAGCTCATCGCACTGCGCAGCATTCCGAACATGAAAGTGTTCCGCCCCGCAGACGGTAAAGAAACGGTTGCCGCATGGATCTCCGCTTTGACCGGCACTTCCCCCACCTGCCTCGTCCTCACCAGACAGAATTTGCCGCAGTACGAAAATTCCGGTCTGCAAGCTTTGAAGGGAGGCTATATCCTTGCCGACAGCGAAAAAACCGTGCCCGACGTTCTGCTGATCGCGAGCGGTTCGGAAGTGGAACAATGCATGAAAGCGAAAGACGTGCTCAAAAGCAAAGGCGTTGACGCGCGCGTCGTTTCCATACCCTGCGTGGAAGAATTCGAAAAACAGCCGCAGGATTACAAAGATTCCGTCATCAGTCCCGACGTCAAAGCGCGCGTATGCGTCGAAGCCGGCTCCCCGTATTCTTGGTATAAATATGCGGGCGATTACGGCGAAATCATCGGAATGACCACCTTCGGCGCAAGCGCCCCTGCCGAAAAATTATTCGAATTGTTCGGATTTACCGTTGACAACGTCGTGGAAAAGGCTTTCCGCTCTATCAATAAACTTTGATCTTATCTCTGCCTGACCGGTTTTCCGTTCAAAACGTTAGCGAGCTGTACTGCTTAGAACTTGTTACCGTCAAAGCAGTATTGAAGTTTTATCGTTGCGCCGTTCCGTTCGAAACGGTAGCGAGCTGTATTGGCAAATTTTAAAAAACTGAATTTTCAGCAGAAAGAGAGGCGTCGGCACTTTTCGTGCCGACGCCTCTCTTTAATTTTTCTTTTTACCTTTTCAAAACCACTTGTTTAAAAGACCGTTTTAAATTTTAAAATAAGCGTTTTTCCTGCAAACGTGTGCGAAACGGTAAATTTTCCGTCTTTTACGATGCATTCCAAACGGTACGTCTTTAACCCCTGTACCAGATAAAGCGTCAGCTTTTTATTTGCGTCATCGTATTCGTACTTTCCGCTGTCCGTAAACGCTTTGCCCTTTTTCGGAACTGCGTACAGCTCGTATTTGCCGTCGTTTTGCAACGTCAGCAGGATCTCGCGGAACTGCTCCATTAAGTCTTTTCCGCCGAACTGCGCTTCCACACATTCGTATTGCCCTGCAAACGGTTTGGAAAATGCGCGAAGCGAAGACATCGCCTTTACGCTTTCACATCCGCCAAACATTGCCAAACAAACAAATACCGCAGCAACGATCACTATTTTAAAAAAACGTTTCATACCTATTTCCCGTTCAATTTTATTTGATTTTTCTCCGCCGAAATTATATAATAGTATCGAAAAGAAATTATACGGTAAGTATGAATCATTTTTTGTGTTTTATACATCGTCCTCGGAGTTTGTATGAATTTTGACGTTGAACTTGTCGGAAAAATCGGTTCCATGGCTTTGATCGATAAAAAAGATAATATGATCGATTATACGCGCGTCGCACGCATTTCGCGCGAACTCAAACCCGGCTATATTTGGATCTCCAGCGGCGCCACCGAAATCGGACGCCTGGATTATATGATGCGCGCGGGGAAAGAATTGCCCGACTGCGAAGAATCCAAAACCGATTATGCCGCGCAGGGTCAGACCATCCTGATGCAGACATACCGCCAATTTGTTGACAGCAAATATTCCGTACGGCAGATCCTCGTCGAACACCACCACTTCAACGACGAAGCGAAGAGCGAACACCTCAAAAAGCTGCTTCTTCGCTGCAAAGAACAAAACGCTATTCCCATCATCAATTATAACGACGCCGTCTCCGAATCGGAAAACAGAAGAATGGAAATCTCTGCTCTGTCGAAATCGCGCACCAAAGTCCATGAGTGCATCGACAATGACGAAACGGCTTCCCTTGTTGCCTGCCTCGTGCACGCCAAGACTCTGCTGATCCTCACCAGCGTCGACGGCATCTACACCGATCCGCACGACAGCTCCACCCTGATCGAAGAGATCAGCGGAAAAGACGCTTACGAACTCGTCGAGAACATCGAAAATTATAAAAAATACTGTGAAGGCGCTTCCCGAAAAGGCGCGAACGGAGCAAGAGCAAAATTGGAATATGTAAAAGAAGCCGCGGCGCAAGGCACAAAAGTTATGATCGCCAACGCAAAATATTCCCTCCGCGAAGTTATGTCCGGCGCCGTCCGCTGCACAGTCATCCAGATCCGCTGATTTTTCATCGGATGAAGGCGCGGACTTTCCGCTTTAAAAACAAATATTGTTACACTTTTTTGAAACCTTCCTTCTTTTACAGATTAGAAACAGACTACTTTATTAAAAGACGCAGGTTTATAAAAAAACAAGTATATAAAAAGGAGCAGGGCGAACCGATCGGTTCGCCCTGCTCCTTTGCGTACAAACGTCAATCCTTTTCAGGAACGTTTCTTTTACTTTTTCTAAACGTTTTTTCTATCAAAAAATAAATTAAGCGTTATCTTTGTGATCGTTCGTAAAACGCAAAATGCCGCCGGCAAAAACGGAATATAAGATCAACCAGATCGCCGCTGCCGCAATAATGCAATAGGTGATAATTGCGCCGACACTTCGGTCACCCATAAAGATCGCGGATACGAGGTTAAAATTGAAAATTCCGTATAAGCCCCAATTCACCGCACCGAGTAACACGAGTATATAGGAAATAATATTCGCTATAAACATACCTTTGCACCTCCTGGTACTATTGTGTACAGTCTGATGCGGTTTTATAAATATTTCGGGAAAATATTTTATTTTTTTCTCTTCCCTCGAAAACAAAGTCGTTTGAGCCACTCCCTTCGCCTCGTCCCGTAAGGGAACAGTCTGTCCGCAAGCGACTTCTTATCTTTGCCGCCTATGTTTTGAAAAACCACGATCGGCTTGTATCCGATCCGATACCGTCCCTGCGCTTTTAAATATGTCAGATATATCCCAAAGAGCCGCTCGCCCAGATGTCCCGCAGCTCTTAGTTCCGCGCTCGAATACCCGAAATTATGAGGATTATGTCTCACATAATACTCTTGTAATACCGAAAACAGCCATTCGCTATACTTTATAAACAAATTTTTGCGAAGAATAAACATATTGCACATATAAAATTCCCTGCCGTTCAAATATTCTTGGCAGGCATTTTTATACTGCGGATATTGCTCTGCAATTATGCCTTCAACCGTTTTTAAGTCTTCGGAATGCAGAAATTCCCCCTGCGCATACTGCTCCCGAACCGTATTTTTAAAAAAACGAACGGTCTGCGGTGCGATCACATCGAAATTTTGCAATTCTTCCGCAATTTTTTCTGCTGAATCAAATCCGAATTTTTCCGCACTGTCTCCTCTGTAATCGGTTCGAATCACGTTGTCCCTGTCCTTTTGTTCTCCATCCCGAAAAGCAAAATAACGGCGATAATGGCCAAACCCCAGCATATCCGCATCCGTTTTGCCGATATTCTGCCAGACATAGTACTGCGTTAAAAGCTCACAATACTCGTTGGCGCGCTGTGCCATATCCCGATCCGCCTGACTGCCCTGCAAAAGCTGCGACACGAGTCTGCCTGCATCACGGCTTCGATCGCTTCGTTTTCATACGGCGCGCTCTCCCGATGGCAGGAAAGCCAAATTTTTACTTTGCTTCGGTTTTGTTCCTTCTCCGTCAATATTGTTCCCTTCTTTTCGCTTTTTTCTATTGTAGCATTTTTTCCTTCCGTACGTCAAACTTATTTTCCTTTTCTTTCAGCTTTTTCCCTTTGATTTTTTATTGCGGCGAAATAAACGAAACCCTGCCCTCTGCCATTTTTTTGGATACGGAAGAAGCGATACTCCCTCTGCCATTTTTTTGGATACGGAAGAAGCAGTGCGCCCCGCTGCCAAAAAGCGGGGCGCACTGCTTCTTTCATTTTCATCGGCGTTTGAAAGGACGCCGATACTCCGTTTTGAATTTTTGCCGCTATTATATTTTATTCATATCGGCGCTGAAATTTTAGTTTCTGCCGAAACGTGAATTTGTGATCCGCCGCCTGCGTTACTTTTAAACGCAATAGCTTTGCGGCCGCTTTTTCAAAATTCCGTCCGCTTTTTCACCCTCTGGATCTATTTCTTTATTTTCTCTTGAACAAGATCCTGCGGCAACTGTCGCACTCAATCGACGTCCCTTCCGAAAGTTTTGAAAGCTCCGCTATCGAAAGTTCCATTCCGCACTGCGGGCAACGGTTCCCCGAAACCTCGCAGACGACCGGATAAAGTTTTTCCTTTCGCTTTGCTTCATATTTTTCCAGCACGTTCTTGGGAATTTTTTCCGCTATCTTGGCAAGCTCCGCTTCGATCGCTTGAATCTCTTTTGCGCGAGAATCTTTCACTTCCGTATATTTTACTTTGTATTCCTTGTACTGCTTCTGCATCGCGATTGTCTGCTTTTTTGCCGTCGCATACTCCGCCGCTGTGCTTTCAATCTGCGAAACGAGCTTGTTGATCTCCGCTTTCAGCGCTCTTAAACTATCCGAAATCTGCGACGCATTCTTTTTATAGAAAGAAATCTCTCCGCCCTGCTCGTCCACCATTTCGTCCAGATTTTCATAATCTTTGATCGTGTCGGCAATTTCCGCATACTTCTTTTCCAGCATTTCGAAGATGTGGCGCAGTTCCGTCGCTTTGACGTCCAGCGCATCCAGCTTTTCCGGCGCCTTTTCCAAAAATTTGCGCGCCGTAACGTATTTCTTCCTTTCGTCCGTCGCCGCTATTTCCTGCTCGATCGCGCGCAGCTTCCCGTCCGTTTCCTGGTATTTCAATAATTCGTCTATCATAAAACTACCTCCCATCAAAGCATAAACCCGTCTTCATGGTATGCACATTCCACGCCGAGTTTATCGCAAAGATTCTGATATATTTTTTTAAAGCCATAATTTTCGCTCGCATAGTGCGTGAGCTGTACAACATTGAGCCCCGACTCCAATGCGTCGCAAATATAGTTGTGTTTGATATCTGCCGATACGATCGCCTGCGCGCCGTATTCCTTTGCCCTTCTGATCGCCGCACCGTCTACGCCGGCGCCGCAAAAAGAAGCGGCTCTTTGTATCTCGCGGCCTAAATCGCCGTAGGCAAACGCGCGCTGCGCCGAAAGCTCCCTTTGAATATCCGATACAAACGCGGAAAATGTTTTGGGCGCAACTTCAAACAGTCTGCCGTATCCGCACCCTTCCAGCGGCTCCGTTATCAGGATATCGCCCTTCGCTCCGACTGCACGGGCAAGATTTTCATCGATCCCGCCGCTCGCGCAATCCATATTCAAATGCATGGAAATGATCCCGATCCCGTTCTCTGCGCACGTTAAAATCCGCCTGCCGAGCGCATCGTCGAAGCGCAGATTCGCGATCGGAAAAAAGATCGCCGGATGATGCGTTACGATCAGGTTTTTCCCCTGCTCGATCGCCGTTTGAATCGCGCCCATAGACAAGTCCAGCGAAAACACGGCGCCCGTGATCTCCTTTCCTCCGTCCAACAAAATGCCGCTGTTGTCGTGTCCGCCGTACTTTTCTATGTATTCGTCGCTCAGACGCTTGGGATACAGCGCGTCAATTTTTGTATAAATTTCGCTCAATTTCATTTTGAACCTCTTTCAGCACATTCAGCTGCTCTTGAAGTTTTTCCGCCGTTGCAATTTTTAAACGAGTTTCACACTTTTCGATCTCAACGTCCAATTTTTTTAAAAAATCGGCGCCGGGAGAATGTATATTATCGTAACCGAATAAGAGCGAACGCGCATCGTATTTGCGCTCGGGCTCCTTATTACGGCGCTCTGCGCGGCAAACAGTCCCTATTATTCCCTTTTCATCGTTTGCAAAGCGGGGCTTTTCCGCCCGAAGAAGATCGTAAAACTTTTCATCGAAAAACGTGAAATCGCGTACGATCGCATATCCGCTTTTCAACAAAAATTCGCGCACCTGCGGCGTGTTTTTCATGGGCTGCAATACGAGCTTTTCCGGCAAAAATCCTTCTTTTAAAATTTTTATTATCTCTTCGCCGCCCATACCTGCGATCAGCACCTGCTCGACATCGCGCGGAATTTTTTCAAGCCCGAAACAGCAGACGCTCGTTACCCTGCCTTCCTGAATGTGTTTTTCCAAAAGAGTCTCCGCTTTTTTCAGGCTCGCGCGGCTGATATCCGAAATCACTGCTCGGCCGCAAAGTCCGTGATCCAGCATATACTGCGTACAATATCCGTGATCACAGCCGACGTCGGCAAAACTTCCGCACTCTTTCAGCTCGCCGCAAACGAGCGATAAACGCTTGCTCTTTTTCATCCCTTTTTAATCGAGAAAATCCTTTAATTTTTTACTGCGCGAGGGATGCCGCAATTTCCGAAGCGCTTTTGCCTCGATCTGACGGATCCGTTCCCGCGTTACGTTAAATTCTTTACCGACTTCCTCCAAAGTACGCGGCTTTCCGTCGTCGATGCCGTAGCGCAGGCGCAGCACCTTTTCTTCGCGCGGCGTCAGCGTATCGAGCACGCCCAAAAGCTGTTCTTTGAGCATGGTGAACGCCACCGAATCGGACGGCGTCGTCGCACGGTCATCCTCGATAAAGTCGCCCAAATGGCTGTCCTCTTCTTCGCCGATCGGCGTTTCCAAAGAAACGGGATCCTGCGCGATCTTTTGTATCTCCCGCACGCGGTCGACCGGCATATTGAGTTCTTTGGCGATCTCGTCGGGTGTCGGTTCTCTTCCGAGCTGCTGCAAAAGCAATCTGGATGCGCGCGTCAGACGATTGATCGTCTCCACCATGTGTACAGGTATGCGGATCGTGCGCGCCTGATCGGCGATCGCGCGCGTGATCGCCTGCCGGATCCACCACGTGGCATAGGTCGAAAATTTAAATCCTTTCTGATAATCAAATTTTTCGACCGCCTTCATCAAGCCGAGGTTTCCTTCCTGGATCAAATCCAAAAACAGCATTCCGCGCCCGACATACCTCTTTGCGATGGATACGACCAACCTTAAATTGGCTTCCGACAGGCGTTTCTTCGCCGCTTCGTCCCCGTCCTGCATTTTGCGGGCAAGTTCGATTTCTTCGTCCACCGACAAAAGCGGCACCCTGCCGATGTCCTTCAAATACATTTTGACGGGATCGTCCAGCCCGATATCCCGCAGAGCCTGCTCAAAGAGTTCCCTGTCGCGCTCGTCTTCGTCAACGATCTGGATCCCCGCTTCGCCGATCGATTTGTAAATATAGTCGATCTGATCGGGACTCGTGTCGATCTTTTCCAAAATATCACACAGCACGTCTGTCGAAATGCTGCCCTTTTGACGATACTCTCCGATGATCTGTTTTAATATGTCATTCAATTTCTGTTCGGATACGCTCATAAAAAACCTCTTCTCCTCCGCTTATGTTAAAAATTTTTCAGTTCAATAGTAAGTTTTAAAATTTGCCTTGTGATCTCTCTCTTCTTTTCCAGATCCGTTTCCGCATCGCACATCGCGCTCAAATGCTTGAGTTGCTCTTCGATGCCTTCCCGCCGGATCGTCCGCACGCAATCGTCAAAATACCGCGCCGCGCCTTCCCCCTCCAACGTTTCACCCAAACTCAGATCGAGGATTTTGGAAAACTCGGGCGTGTCTTCGTCAAAGATCTCAAACAGCGCGCTCGGCCGTACCGGTTCCCCCGTCTTTTCGCATTCTTTTATATATGCGGCGATAATATTATGTACAGGATTGTCGAATCTGACACTCGAAAGGGAAAAGTTTTTTGCATATTTCGCCCCGAACAGCACCGAAGCCAGCAAAAAACGACACGCTTTGACATGGCGATCCGTTCCGTCCTCCTTTCGCACAGGCTCCGTCTCGGAAACCGCATAAATTTGCGCCGGCGCATTTTCCAGATCGCGCTTTAACGATTCATACGTTACGCCGCTGCGGTCGCGCAGCTGCTTTAAAAGCTCTTCCTTTACGCTTTCGCTCTCCGCCTCCGCTATAATTTTCAGCGCCTCTGCAATATATGCCCGCTTTTCTTCCGCTTTGCTCAGATCGTACTGCCGCCGCGCTACTTCCAATTTAAAATCGATCAGCGGCATGGCGGCGTCCAGACACGCCCTGTATCCGTCCTGCCCCTGCTTTTTGATCACGTCATCGGGGTCATCCCCCTCCGGCAACGGCACGACTCGCACGTTCAACTGCTCATCCCGCAAAATTTCCAGCCCGCGGATAGCCCCTTTCTGTCCTGCGAAATCGCCGTCATAGCTGATATAAATATTTTCTGCATACCGTTTCATCAGCCGCGCCTGATCCTTCGTCAGCGCCGTTCCCATGCTCGCCACGACGTTCGTAAATCCGGCTTGATATAAGGAAAGCGTGTCCATGTACCCTTCCACGATGATCAGATCTTTGATCCCTGCCGTCTGCTTCTGCTTTTTGATTTGGTTGATATTGTATAAGTTTTTGCTCTTGTTGAATACCATCGTTTCTTTGGTATTCTTATACTTGGCAAAATCGGATTTTTCCAAAATTCTTCCGCCGAACGCCACGACGTCGCCCATCGCGTTGATAATAGGGAAAATCAGTCTGCCCGCCTCGGCATCCACAAGACGGTTGTTTTTCTCCGACTCCGTGACGGCGCCGCTATCAATTATATCTTCCCTCTTAAAGCCGCTATCCTGCAAAAACTGCGGAAGACTGTGAAAATCGGGCGAAGCTCCGAGACCGAACTTCCGAACGATCGGCGCGGAAATTTTTCTGTCCAATATATATTGGATATGTGCCTCCGCCTTTCCGGAATTGAGATAATTTAAATAAAAATGAGCGCTTTGACGCAAAATTTTTAAGATCGCATCCCTCTTCCGCTTCATCTCCGCCGTTTTTTCGGTATCAAAATTCATCTCCGGCAGCGGCATCTTCGCCCTCTCCGCTAAAATTTTGATCGCGTCCATAAAATCGACCGATTCGATCTCCCGAATAAAGGAAATGACGTCGCCCGATACGCCGCACCCGAAACAATGGTAAAACTGCTGCTCCGCGTTCACCGAAAATGACGGCGTCTTTTCATGGTGAAAAGGGCATCTCCCCCACCAGTTTCCGCCCTTTCGCTCGAGCGAAACATACGCGCTGACTACGTCGACCAGATCGTTTTTGCTTTTCAGTTGTTGTAAATATTCCGGATCCAGTCCCTTCGCCATTTTTTCCTCCTGTCTTTCAATCTCTTTCCTACCGCTGAAAAAAGTCTCAACCCTTTTTATACGGCGTGCTTTTTGACCGCCCGCTTATATATTCCTTCGGCTTTGAGAACCTATTTGCTCCTCTACGAATCTGACGGTTTATCCGCCTTCTTCGTTTTGAGAGCCTGTTTGCTCTTCTTCGATTAGAGAGCCTATATTTCTTCGATATCTTTCTCCGTCAAAGCCCAGCTGTGCGGCACAAAAATATTATCGAAGACCGCTACCGCAAATTTATCCGTCATGGACGACAAATAGTCGCACACCGTCTGTTCGATCGTAAAGTTTTCCGAAAGCTTCTGATAAAAGGGCGGAAGCCTGTCCTTATTCTTTAAAAAATATTCATACATTGCGGAAAGCATACGCTTTGCGCGCTCTTCTTCGCGCATGGAAACGGGCGTAATATAGACGTTTTCAAACATAAACGACCGCAAACTTTCCAGAGCCTCTGCCTCTTCTTCGCCCATTTTGACGCAATTTTGCCCCTTGCTGTTCTCGTAAATCGACGTGATCATGGTGTTGATCCGATCGCGCGAAGAGGAGCCTAAAATTTTGATCTCTTTTTTCGGCAGATCTTCCGGACGCAAGAGCCCTGCCCGAATTGCATCTTCAATATCGTGATTCACATACGCGATCCGATCCGCCCAGGATACGGCCTTCCCTTCCAGCGTGCTCGGATTTCCGCTCTTTTTGTGGTTTACGATTCCGTCCCGCACTTCCAGCGTAAGATTTAAACCGCGCCCGTCCTTTTCCAACACGTCCACGACGCGAAGTGACTGCACATTGTGCGAAAAACCGTTCAGCGATAAACTGTTTAAAACCCGCTCTCCCGCATGCCCGAACGGCGTATGGCCGAGATCGTGTCCCAAGGCGATCGCTTCCGTCAGATCCTCGTTGAGCGCAAGAGAGCGCGAAATGGAACGCGCGATCTGCGAAACGTCGATCGTATGCGTCATGCGCGTACGGAAATGGTCCCCTTCCGGCGAAAAAAAGACCTGCGTCTTATTCTTCAAACGCAAAAATGCCTTGCTGTAAATCACTCTGTCGCGATCTCTTTGAAAGTCCGTACGCATATTGCAGACTTCCTCTTCGCGCAATCTGCCGCGCGAATCTTTCGACTTGCACGCAAAAGGCGACAAAAACATCTCTTCCATTTGATATGTACGTTCTTTGACTGCGTCGTGCTTTTTCATATCCGCTTGCAGGGAAAGCTTGTCCGGCTTTGCGATATTTCCGATTTTACCGCTCTTTTCGTAAATCCCCGTCTAATATAAATTCGCCGAAATATTTCAAAATCCTCTTTTTATTTCAATTTTTTTTATTTTTACGGGAAAAATTTCTTCGTTTTGCACCTTTTATGCAAAAATAAACGAAATCCGCCCGATGCGGACACTTCCTTTTCCTCTTTTTATACTTCTGCTTTTTAGCAAGGTTTACAAAGCATACTCTGCGCCTTTTGATTCTTGATTTAAACGCTGTTATTTGCCGCAATGCAAGTTCTGAAAAAACACTGTGCACTCCGAAAACTTTCAGTTTTCGGAGTGCACCTTCGATCATTTTTTTAGATACAATACTTATTCGTTTTTTTATTGTTAAGAAAAACTTCCCGCGGATCACGCGCTTTTTTCCCTCTTGCTTTTTTTCTTGCCGTTTGCGCGCGGTTCCTCGTTTTTTCTCTCTTACTTGTCCGAATCGACGCTAATGCCGAATTCTTCCTGCGTCTCCTCGACCAAGCTGTCGCTCTCTCTGTGCCCTGCAACAAACTGCGGACTCACGTTCTTATAATCGCGCACGCCCGTTCCGGCAGGAATCAGTTTCCCGATGATAACGTTTTCTTTCAAACCGATCAGCGGATCGACTTTGCTCTTGATGGCGGCTTCCGTCAATACGCGCGCCGTTTCTTGGAAGGATGCGGCCGAAAGGAAGGAATCCGTCGAAAGCGCCGCTTTCGTGATACCGAGAAGCACGCGTTTTGCCGTGGCGGGTCTGCCGCCGTTTTGAATCGTCTTGTCGTTTTCGTCCTCGAACGTAAACATATCGACGAGTTCGCCGGGAAGCATCTCCGTATCGCCGCAGTTCTCGATGCGCACTTTGCGCATCATCTGGCGAACAATGATCTCGACGTGTTTATCGTTGATATCAACGCCCTGCGAACGGTAAACGGACTGTACTTCGTGCAAAATATAGTCCTGCACGCCCTTGACGCCCTGAATGCGCAAAATATCCTGCGGGTTCACCGAACCGCCGTTGAGCTGCGTGCCCGGCTCCACCTTTTCGCCGTGCTTGATTTTAAGTTCCGCGTTGAACGGCAGCAGATATTCTTTCTTTTCCGTGCCCGTAATCTCGTCGCGGATCACGATATGCTTCTGATTGTCCTGTTCGTTAATGTATGCGATACCAGCCACTTCGCAGAGCGTTGCAACGCCCTTCGGTTTTCTCGCTTCGAACAATTCCTCGACACGCGGAAGACCTTGCGTGATGTCGCCCGTAGCCGCGATACCGCCCGTATGGAAGGTACGCATCGTCAGCTGAGTACCCGGTTCGCCGATCGACTGCGCCGCGATCGTTCCGACGGCTTCGCCGACCTGGATCGGAAGCCCCGTCGCCATGTTCTTGCCGTAGCATTTCGCGCAAACGCCGTGCCGCGAAGTACACGTAAATACGCTGCGGATCGACACTTCTTTGATCCCCGCTTTGACGATGGCGTTGGCCATATCTTCGGTTACCATCTCGTTGGTCGCGACCATCACTTCGCCCGTCGCGGGGTTAATGACGTCTTCCGACACGAATCTGCCCGTCAGACGGTCTGCAAGTCCTTCGATCTCACCGTTCGGCCCGACGATCGCCGTGATCTTCATGCCGCGGGGCTTTCTGCCTGCGCAGCAATCGTCCTCGCGCACGATAACGTCCTGCGATACGTCTACGAGACGGCGCGTCAAATAACCTGAGTCTGCCGTTTTAAGCGCGGTATCCGCCAAACCTTTCCGTCCGCCGTGCGACGAAATAAAGTATTCCAAAACGGTCAAACCTTCACGGAAGCAGGATTTAACCGGAATTTCGATCATCTTCCCTTGCGGGTTCACCATGAGTCCGCGCATACCGGCAAGCTGCTTGATCTGGTCGATGGAGCCGCGGGCACCCGAATTCGCCATCATCCAAATCGGGTTGAAGTCATCCGCGTCTTTTCTCAGTTCTGCCGTAACGGCATCCGTCGTCTCTTTCCATACGTTGACCACCGCATTGTAGCGCTCTTCGTCTTTCAACAGACCGCGGGCAAATTTCTTTTCAATGGTCTCGACTTTGTGTTCCGCCTCCGCGATCATCCCGCGCTTGGAATCGGGAATGTGCATATCGAATACGGACGTCGTCAAGGCGCCGATCGTCGAATACTTAAATCCGAGCGCCTTGATCTTATCCAACACTTCCGCCGCTTTCGGAGCGCCGCCCGTTTTAAAGCAGCGGTCTACGATCTTGGAAATCATCTTTTTGTCGACCGGTACGCTCTTATCTCTGCCGTCGTCCCCTTTCTTGTAACCGCTGATCTCGTATTGGAGATAATCCTCTTTCGTCTCGCGCTTAACAAAGCCCAGATCCTGCGGGATCGCCTCATTATAGATAATACGGCCGACCGTCGTCTTCACTCTGCCCGTTACCGTCTGTCCGTCGTACTCGCTCTTCGGATCGTTGATCTTTACGGTGCGGCGCACATAAATTTCATCCTGCAAGGTGATATTCTTCGTCTGATACGCCATGATGGCTTCATCTTCGGACGTGTAAAAACCTGCATGATACAGCTCTGCGCCTTCCGCGTTTTCCGCGACCTCTACGTGGTCTTTGTTGTACCATCTGCCGTCGTATCTCTTGACGATCGTCAGATAATATGCGCCCAAAATCATGTCCTGCGTCGGCGTCATGACCGGTTTACCGTCGGACAGCTTCAAAATATTGTTGGAAGAAAGCATCAAAAACCGCGCTTCCGCCTGCGCTTCGATCGAAAGCGGAACGTGCACGGCCATCTGGTCGCCGTCAAAGTCCGCGTTAAACGCACCGCATACCAACGGATGGATCTTGATCGCGCGGCCTTCGATGAGGACGGGCTCAAACGCCTGAATGGACAAACGGTGCAGCGTAGGCGCACGGTTCAAAAGCACCGGGTGCTCCTTGATCACGCTCTCCAATACGTCCCAAACGGCGGGTTTTGCCTTTTCCACGGCGCGCTTTGCACTCTTGATGTTGTGGCACTGATTGCTCTCGACAAGGCGCTTCATGATAAACGGCTTGAAAAGCTCGATCGCCATTTCTTTCGGCAGACCGCACTGATACAATTTCAGTTCCGGACCAACGACGATAACCGAACGTCCGGAATAGTCGACGCGCTTCCCGAGCAGGTTCTGACGGAAACGCCCTTGCTTTCCGCGCAAAAGTCCGGACAAGGATTTGAGTTCTCTGTTGGAAGGTCCGGAGATCGCCTTGCCGCGGCGGCCGTTATCGATGAGCGCATCCACAGCTTCCTGCAACATGCGCTTTTCGTTCTTGACGATCATATCGGGCGCGCCGAGTTCCATCAATCTCTTTAAACGGTTGTTGCGGTTGATCACGCGGCGGTATAAATCATTCAAATCGCTCGTCGCAAATCTGCCGCCGTCCAGCTGCACCATCGGGCGAAGTTCGGGCGGAATAACCGGAAGTACGGTCAAAATCATCCATTCGGGACGGTTTCCGCTCTTGCGGAAGGATTCGATGATCTCGATACGCTTTACAGCGCGAAGGCGCTTGCTTCCGCTCTGGTTGTTTTCGATGATCTCGCGCGTTTCCTTGCTCTCTTTGTCCAGATCGACTGCCATCAGAAGTTCGCGGATCGCTTCCGCGCCCATTCCGACTTTCAGGCCCGTTTTGTCCGATTCGCCGTACTGCTCTTCAATTTCGCGAAGTTCCTTATCGTTAATGACCTGTTTATACGTAAGCGTAGGGATATTGCCCGGATCCAAAACGACATAAGCGGCAAAATAGATGACCTGTTCGAGCTGTTTGGGGCCCATATCCAGCAATAAGCCGATCCTGGAAGGCACGCCGCGGAAATACCAGATGTGCGACACCGGAGCGGCAAGCTCGATATGCCCCATCCTTTCACGGCGAACCTTTGCGCGCGTAACTTCTACGCCGCACTTTTCACAGATGATCCCTTTATAACGGATCCTCTTGTATTTACCGCAATGGCATTCCCAGTCCTTCGTCGGTCCGAAAATCTTTTCGCAAAAAAGTCCGTCCTTTTCCGGCTTCTGCGTGCGGTAGTTGATGGTCTCCGGCTTGGTAACTTCGCCGTAAGACCATTCTCTTATCTTTTCGGGAGACGCAACTCCGATCTGTATTGAGTCAAAATCGTTTAATTCGTACATAAAACTCCTCCCGTTCTTTTATTCTTCGTCTTTGTCTGCCTGTTCGTCCGCATCGTCGTCATCGTCCAGATCGTCCAAATCGTCCAAATCGTCGTCGTCAAACAGATCTGCGGAAGCAAAGTCCTCGTCGTCGGTAACGGTGTCGTCCTCTTCCTCTTCGAAGATGGAACCCATTTCCTCGTCGTCTTCGTCCTCGTCTTCGTCATCGTCAAACGAGAAGTCGAGTTCTTCCGTATCTTCCTCATGCCGCTCTTCATGCTCGTCCGCATCCAGTTCCGCATCCGAAAGATCTTTCAGCTGCAATTCGTCCTTGCTCTCGGTCAGAACTTTCACGTCCAGCGCGAGCGACTGCAATTCTTTGAACAATACTTTGAATGCTTCCGGAATGCCCGGTTCGGAAATGTTGTTGCCCTTTACAATGGATTCGTACGTCTTGACACGCCCTACGATATCGTCCGACTTGACCGTCAGAATTTCCTGCAAAATGTGCGCCGCGCCGTACGCTTCAAGCGCCCAAACTTCCATTTCGCCGAAACGCTGTCCGCCGAACTGCGCTTTACCGCCGAGCGGCTGCTGCGTGACAAGGGAATACGGCCCGATGGAACGAGCGTGGATCTTATCGTCGACAAGGTGGATCAGCTTGATCATGTACATCTGTCCGACCGTCGTGCGGTTTTCGAAGGGTTCGCCCGTGCGTCCGTCGTACAGCTGGATCTTGCCGTCCACTTCCCCGTTCGGATTGACAATATTGTTTTCCGCAAACAGGTCGCGGATATCTTTTTCCGTTGCACCGTCAAATACCGGCGTTGCGATCTTCCAGCCGAGCTGTTTGCACACGTGTCCGAGGTGCACTTCGAGGACCTGCCCGATGTTCATTCGGGAAGGAACGCCCAACGGGTTCAACACGATCTGCATCGGCGTGCCGTCCGCCATGAACGGCATATCGCTCTCCGGCAAAATACGGGAAATAACGCCCTTGTTTCCGTGACGTCCCGCCATCTTATCGCCGACGGAAATCTTACGCTTCTGCGCAATGTATACGCGCACCAGTTTGTTTACGCCCGGCGACAGCTCGTCCTTGTTCTCTCTCGTAAAGATCTTGACGTCCACGACGATGCCGCCTTCCCCATGCGGAACGCGCAGGGAGGTATCGCGGACTTCTCTCGCCTTTTCGCCGAAAATCGCGCGCAGCAATCTTTCTTCCGGGGTCAGCTCCGTCTCGCCCTTCGGCGTCACTTTGCCGACGAGGATGTCGCCGCTGCCGACTTCTGCACCGACGCGGATGATGCCGTCTTCGTCCAGATCTTTGAGCGCATCGTCGCCCACGTTCGGAATGTCGCGCGTGATCTCTTCTTCGCCGAGCTTGGTGTCGCGCGCTTCCGTCTCATGCTCTTCGATATGCACGGAGGTAAACACGTCCTCGCGCACAAGTTTTTCGGAGATCAGGATCGCGTCTTCGTAGTTATAGCCTTCCCATTCCATGAATCCGATGAGAATATTTTTACCCAGCGCAAGCTCGCCGTTGTTCGTGGAAGGACCGTCGGCAATGATCTCGCCCTTTTCCACCCGGTCGCCCGTATTGATGATCGGGCGCTGATTCAAGCACGTACCCTGGTTGGAACGCTCAAATTTCTTTAATCTGTATTCGTCGATCGCTCCGTTGTCGCGGCGAACGGTGATCAGATCGCTCGCGACGCCAATTGCGGTGCCTGCGGCTTTCGCGCGCACCATGACGCCCGAGTCGCGCGCGATCGCGCCTTCGATACCCGTCGCGACGATCGGGCTCTCCGTTTTGAGCAGAGGTACCGCCTGCCGCTGCATATTCGATCCCATGAGCGCACGGTTCGTATCGTCGTTTTCCAAGAACGGAATGAGCGCCGTCGCGACCGAAACGAGCTGCTTCGGCGAAACGTCCATATAGTCGATCATTTCTTTGGGAAGCTGCGTGATCTCTTCCCTTCTGCGGCAGGACACACGCTCGTTTTCAAACTCGCCGTTTTCTTTGAGCGGTTCGTTCGCCTGCGCGACGACGTATCTGTCCTCTTCGTCCGCGGTCAGATAGTCCACTTCGTCCGTAACGCGCACGATCGAAGGCCTGCCGTGTTCGTCAAAACCTTCCTTATGCACTCTTCTGTACGGAGACATGATAAATCCGTATTCGTTGACCTTCGCGAACGTGGCGAGGGACGAGATCAGACCGATGTTCTGACCTTCCGGCGTCTCGATCGGGCACATGCGGCCGTAATGGCTGTGGTGCACGTCGCGGACGTCGAACGTCGCGCGTTCGCGGTTCAGACCGCCGGGGCCCAATGCCGAAAGTTTCCGCTTGTGCGTGAGCGCCGCGATCGGGTTGGTCTGATCCATAAACTGCGAGAGCTGAGACGATCCGAAAAATTCACGAATGACCGCCGACACCGGACGAACGTTGATCAGCCCGGAAGGCGTAACTTCGTTCGGATCCTGCGTTGCCATGCGCTCTTTGATCAGGCGTTCGAGGCGCGCGATACCGACGCGGAGCTGATTCTGCAACAGTTCCCCTACGCTGCGCACCCTGCGGTTGCCCAAATGGTCGATGTTATCGATCGTGCCGATCCCGTAGCGCAGATCGAGGTTGGAAGAAATCGCCGCCACGACGTCGTCCACCGTGATATGGCGGTGATTGAGTTTGTCGATGAGCGGACGGATGATCTTCTTCTCTTCCGCGGAGACGGAAACTTCCTCGCGCTGCATGATCTCATGGAACAGTTTGCACGCCGCTACGAAACGAATGCGGTTTTCACGGCGCTTTTCGCGGTTTTTCCGCTCTTCCGCCTTTTCATCGTCCGACGGCTTGGTCTCTACCGTAAAATACACTTCGTTGATCTTGTCCAAATAATGCTCGGCTACCGTTTCAATGTCTGCATTGTCGCAAGCAGCCGCAATTTCCTGCGAAAATTTATAGTTCGGATAATAAATAGTCGGCAAAAGTCCCAAACTCTTCGGGTTTTTCTCGGACACTGCCGAAAAATCGACGGTGTTGTTGCCAATCAGTCTGTGCTTGATCCGCCCTGCCTTTTCATCCGAAACGAGAACTTCCACGACGTTGACGCCCGCGTTCTGAATTTCGCGCGCCTTTGCCTCGGAAATTTTTTCTTCTTTCGAAACGAGCAGCTCGCCCGTTTCGGGATTATAGATGTCCTCTGCCGCAATGCATCCGGGCAGACGATAGGCTATATTTAATTTTTTATTGAATTTATACCGTCCGACTTTGACGACGTCATAGCGCCGGGGATCAAAGAAAAGATTGTGCAGATGCTGGCGCACGGAATCATCCGTCGGAACTTCGCCGGGACGCAGACGTCTGTACAATTCGATCAGGCCGTCCTGCTCGCTCTTCGCCGTATCCTTTTCGATCGTCGCGTTGATCATGCGCTCGTCGTCGCCGAAAAGATCGCGAATCGCTACGTCCGATCCAAATCCGAGGGCGCGCAAAAGGACGGTCGCACAAATCTTTCTCTTGCGATCAACGTGCACCCACAATACACCCTGGGAATCCTGTTCAAATTCCAGCCATGCTCCGCGGTTCGGGATGACCGTCGTCTTGAACATTTCTCTTCCCGTTTTATCCTTTTCAGACTCGTTGTATGCGCCGGGAGAGCGAACGAGCTGGGAAACGATAACACGTTCCGCTCCGTTGATGATAAACGAACCGTTTTCCGTCATGAGCGGAAAATCGCCCATAAACACTTCCTGGTCAACCACTTCCTCTTTGACCTTGTTTACCAAACGGACTTTCACGCGCAGCGGCAATGCATACGTTGCATCGCGGTTTCTGCATTCCTTTTCGTCATACTTCGGCTTTGTGCCGAATTCATGGTCAAGGAAATACAACTCGAAGTGATCGGAATAATCGGTGATGGGCGAGAAGTCTTCCAAAACTTCCCCGATGCCCTCTTCGATAAACGAACGGTAAGAATCCTTCTGGATCTCAACAAGGTCAGGGATATCAATCACCTCGTTGATCTTACCGAACTTCCGTCTCTCCGTCTTGCCGTACTTTTGAATAGGTAAATTCATCAATCACACGCTCCTTAAAAATTTCGTTCATGGTATGCGAAAAACCGCGTTAGATTTCCCGGCAGACGCGAAAAAAAATTTTTTCGCTCATTTATCCTCCGCCTCTTTACAACTTCGGAATTTTGCTGTATAATGTACAAGATATTTTCAAAACCGCTTTGTCTATAACTATATTATAAATATTAGCGCTTTTTCCAACCCTTTTTGCCCCTTTTTTTCGTCTCAAAAGGGCAAAAACCACATTATACTCCATAATGATACAGTTTGATATTATATAAAATTTTAAAAAAAATGTCAAATGCTTTTTTGCAGTGCTTTCATATTTTTTCCTAAATTTGTTAAAAAATTTTTCTATTCGACAAATATAGCCGCATTTCGCAATTTTTTATCCTTTTTATCCTGCCGATCTGCGTCTTTTCAACAAAAACAACATTTCCCCTGCTTGGAGGTATATTCATGCGAATCGACAAGTTTTTGAAAGTTTCGCGCATTTTAAAAAGAAGAACTCTCGCCGCCGACGCCTGCAAAGCAAGCAAAGTCAACGTAAACGGAAAAGACGTAAAACCCGCTTATGCTTTGAAATCCGGCGACATCGTAGAACTGAAATTCGCAAACGGATCCCTGCGCTTTCGCGTGCTTGCATTAAAAGAAACCGTAAAAAAAGACGAAGCCTCTTCCCTGTACGAAATTTTAGAATAATCTCTTTCCGCTTTCGCTCCGGACGGGCGGCTAGCTTTCGCTCGGACAGGCGGCTAGCTTTCGCTCGGACAGGCGGCTAGCTTTCGCTTCGGACGGGCGGCTAGCTTTCGCTTCGGACGGGCGGCTAGCTTTCGCTTCGGACGAGCAGTTGGCTTTTGAAGATGTTTTCCCTTCGAGAAATTTTTGAGGAGACCCATGAATATTTTTGCCGTTTTACCGGCGGCAGGCTGCGGCAGCCGTACCGGTTTAAAAAAAAATAAAATCCTTCATCCCGTAGGCGGCATACCGATCCTGCGGCGCACCGTCGACGCCTTTTATCGGCACGAAGCGATCACAAAGATCGTGCTTGCGGTAAATCCCGCGGAAAAAGAAGAAATTCGATCCATGCTGGCGCAGTATCGGGAAAAAATCCTGTTTGCCGAAGGCGGCAACACGCGCACCGAATCGGTCAAGAATGCTTTGGAACGGATCGCGGCGCAAGATCCGATTCCCGACTATGTGCTGATCCACGACGCGGCGCGCCCCTTCGTAACGAAGAAGATCCTCGACGACTGCATAGCGACCGTCCTTTCGCACGGCAGCGCGGTCTGCGCCCTGCCCTGCACCGACACTTTGGTCTGCGCAGAGTTCGGAATGATCTCCCGCCAATATGACCGCACCACCGCGTATACCTTACAGACACCGCAGGGATTTACTTTTTCCGACCTGCTCCTCGCCTATCGGAACATCTCGCCCGAACAAAATTTTACCGACGACTCGGGAGTGTATGCAAAATATATCGCTCCCCCCTTCTTGTTTCAGGGCGATCCCTGCAACCGCAAAATCACATTTTCGGAGGACTTCCGTATGAACGAATACCGAACGGGCATCGGAATCGATACGCACGCTTTCGGGTCAGATAAAAATTATATCCTGTTAGGCGGCGTAAAGATCCCTTCCGAACGAGGACTTGTCGCACACAGCGACGGCGACGTGCTTGTCCACGCCGTTATGGACGCACTTTTATCCGCTGCCGGACTTCGCGACATCGGCTGCTATTTCCCCGATACCGATCCGGCCTATCAAGATGCGGACAGCCTCGCTCTTTTAGAAAAAGTTGCAGCGCTTTTGTCCGAAAAAGGATATACCGTAACAAACATTTCTGCCGCCATCGTTGCCGAAAGGCCGAAACTTGCGCCCCATATCGACGCAATGAAAAAAAACATTGCAGCCGCTTTGAATCTTGCCGCCGATCAGATCGGAATCAGCGCCGGAACCAACGAAAAACTCGGATTCCTCGGCCGCGGCGAAGGCATCACCGTTACGGCGAACGCGCTCCTGCGCACGATCGGCTGAATCTTTTTTAAGGAGAATGTATTGTGGCGAAATCAAAAAGCGTATATGTCTGTTCCGAATGCGGAACGCAGAGCCCGCAATGGCTGGGCCGATGCCCTTCCTGCGGAAAATTCGGGACGCTCGTCGAGGAAATAACGGAAACCCCTTCGCCGCAAAAGGCGGCAAAGCGCGAACGCTCCCCGTCTGCGCGGACCCCCGTTCCGCTTTGCGACGTGCAGGAAGAAAAATTTGCGCGCGTATCCAGCGGCATAGCGGAATTGGATACCGTCCTCGGCGGCGGGATCGTCCCCGGCTCCCTTGTCCTGATCGGCGGAGACCCCGGGATCGGCAAGAGCACCCTTTTGACCGAAGTGTCCGCCTTTCTGTCCCAAACGCAGAAGGTCCTCTACGTCTCTGCGGAGGAAAGCTGTTCGCAGGTCAAAATGCGCTGCGCAAGACTGCACCTCAATTCCTCCAAATTGCTGCTCTTGAACGAAACTTGCCTGGAAGATATCGAAGAAGCGATCACGGATGAAAAATTTGTCGTGATCGACTCGGTGCAGGCGATTTATACAAGCGAACTCTCTTCCGCGGCAGGAAGCGTCGGACAAGTGCGGGAATGCGCCGCTAAATTACAGCGCATTGCCAAAAGCCACGGCATAACCTTTTTTATCGTCGGACACGTTACAAAAGAAGGCGCGCTCGCCGGCCCGAAAGTCTTGGAACATATCATGGACACCGTCCTCTATTTTGAAGGCGAACGGGAGGAAAACTTTAAAATTCTGCGCGCCTATAAAAACCGATTCGGCTCGGTACAGGAAGTAGGCGTTTTTGAAATGACGGGCGAAGGGATCTTCGGCGTTTCCGATTATTCGGGCATCTTTTTATCGGAAAACCGCGGCGAGGCGGCAGGAAGCTGCGTTACGCCCTCCGAGACGGGCAACCGCTGCATGATGGTCGAGATACAGACACTTCTCGCCAAAACGGTGTACGGTCTTCCCCGCCGCATGCCGCTCGGCATCGATTACAATAAGCTCGTTTTGCTCATCGCCGTTTTGGAAAAACGATGCGGCTTGCCCTTCTTTAATCAGGATGTCTATCTGAACGCCATGGGCGGAATCCGCCTCAATGAACCCGCCGTCGACCTCGCGCTCTGCGCCGCGCTTGCCAGCGGATTTAAAAATACCCCCATCGACAAGTTTACTGCCGTCTTCGGGGAAGTCGGACTCACGGGCGAAGTCCGCGGCGTAACTTTTGCAGAAAAACGAGTCAACGAATGCATCAAAATGGGCTTTAAAACCGTCTTATTCCCTGCGAAAAATTTCAAAAGCGTTAAAAAATTTGAAGATAAGATCAAACTTATCCCCGTACAGTATGTGTCGCAAATGCTCAAAGCACTTTTCCCCGATCAAACCTGATTTTTTCGCAGGATTTTGCAAAATCCTGCGGATCTTTTTTACTGCCGCAAAAATGAAGCGGTGCGGGCTTTACGCCCGCACCGCCGTTTTTTTAGGAAACAAACCGCCTATCGCGTTTCATTCCTGCGCTTTTATGTCTCACCTAAAACCGCACGTCTGAAAACTTTTAATCTTCGTCGCACAAATTCATGCAATCATTGCAACAGTTGCAGCAGCAGTTGCAAGGACACAGCGCATACTGTCTTCTATAATATGCCGCATCGCAACAAACGCTTACGCTGCCGTGGCGTCCGAAGCCGCTGCAATTTTTCTGCGCACAGCATTCGCTCGAATACGTTTCCGTACAGCCGCAGCCGGAGATCCTGCTCTGACCGCAGCCGCAGTTACTACCGGAATTTCTGCTCTGGCCGCCGCCACAGCCGCAGCCGGAGTTTCTGTTTTGGCCGCAGCCGCAATTGCAACCGGAGTTTCTGCTTTGGCCGCAGCCACAGCCGCAACCGGAATTTCTGCTCTGACCGCAGCCGCAGTTACAAGATCCGTTTCCATACAAAATGGAATAAAGAAAACAACACATGTTCGTTTTTCCCCTCGTAAATAAAATAGAAGGAAAATCCTTCCACTTTTATAGTATGCAAGCAGGAAAAATTTGTTTCGTTTCCTCTGTACGGAAAATCTCCGTCTCATTTCCCCAGCGAGCCGTCTAAAATCCCGCGCGGGGCGACAAACTTACTCATTGAAAATATTGTCTCTCGCCGTGCAAGCCGCAAAAAAACCATGCGACAAAAACTCGATCCCGTCTAAAATCCTATAAGGCAAAAAGCAAACCTGTCTAAAATTCCGCGCGGCAGAAATTCAAAGCCGACCGTACACCGCGCGTGGCAAAATACTGTTATTTACCCCCGATATTACTGCGGAAGAGAATCGCTCTGCTTTTTTTCTTCCGAAACGGAAGGTTTTTCCTTCTTTTTCTCTCTGTAAAAGAACAACACAAGGAACATACAGACGGGAACGATGAGTCCGAAAGCGAGGCCGCTTTGAATCTTTCCGCCGAAGACGTCCGCCAGCGCCCCTACGGCAGAAGGCCCTGCCATACAGCCGGCGTCTCCGGCGAGAGCCAGGAGTGCAAACATCGCCGTTCCGCCTCTCGGCAATCTCTCGGACGCATAGGAAAACGTTCCCGGCCACATGATCGCCGCAAAAAAACCCACAACTCCGCAGCCCAAAAGCCCCATCCATGCAAAGGGGGAAAACGCACACATCACATATCCGACCGCACAGCCGCCAGCTGCCGCCAATAAAGCAGGACGTATCTGCATTTTTGAGCCAAACTTTGAAAACAGAACGCGCGAAATCCCCATGCAGACGGCAAACAAGCAGGGACCGAGCAGATCGCCGACCGTCTTGGAAACGCCGAGTCCGGCCTCCGCATAGGCGGACGCCCATTGACTGACTGCAATTTCACAGCTCCCCGCACACAGCATCAAAATAACAAAGAGCCAAAACATTTTCGAGCGCAAAAGCTGCGTAAAATGCATTCCTTCCCCGTTTTCGACCAGCTTGAAAAGCGGCACGAACAAAAACCAGACAGCATTCAAAAGAGGTACCGCCGCCCAAATACACGCCAATACGAACCAATTTGAAATTCCAAAAACTACAAAAAACAGCGTGGACAGCGCTACGACGCCGACTTGGCCCCAGCAATAAAAAGAATGCAGCAGACTCATGGCCGCCTGCTTGTTTTCCGAAGGGCAGGCTTCAATGACGGGACTGACCAACACTTCGATCAATCCGCCGCCCACCGATGAGATCGCCGTCGCTATATACAGTCCCACCGCCGGAACGGATAGCAAATTCGGCAGGACAGCCAATAAAATCAATCCGCACCCCGCCATAATATGCGCCGCCACCATGCAGGGCCGATACCCTATTTTATCCACGATCTTCGACGCCACAAGATCCGTCAAGAGCTGCACCCCGAAATTGACCGTTATCATCGTCCCGATCAACGTCAGGGAAAGCGAGTACGTTTCATGAAAGGTCAAAAATAATAAAGGCGCAAAATTGTTCAAGATCGCCTGCGTTATATACGCCGTATAACACGCCAATACCGTTTGGCGCACTCCGATTCGTTTCATCTTTTTCGTTTTTCTTCCAATTTCCTTCTCCGCGCTCTTTTATCGTCGCCGCGCTCTTCCATCGCCGCCGCGCTCTTCCATCGCCGCCGCACTCTTCCATCGCCGCCGCTCTTTGATCGCCGCAGCCGCTTGCCATGCGAATTGCTTTATTCTGTTTCCCGCAGCTGTTTGACCATTTGCCGATATTCTAAGGGCAAATAACCGAGCCGCTCATACAGCGCACGCGCCCGCACGTTTTCCTCCTCCACTTCGAGCCGGATCCGTGCAAACCCGTTGTCCTTCGCGTACCGCTCCACTTCGGCAAAAAATTCGCGGCCTAAACCGCGGCTGCGATATTTTTCCCGAATATAGAGTTCTTCTAACCATAAAACTTTTCCACCCGCTTCCCTCGAATACGTCTGAGCCGTCAGGCCAAAGCCGACAACTTCTCCTTCCGATTCCAAAATATAGCCTCCGGCATACTCCGCCGAACGCATCATCTCCTCAAACGCGCGCTCGTGAAAACTTTTCGGCACCGGATGCAAAACAGCCGGCGAAGCATAAAATTCTTCGGAAAGTTTCAAAAACATTTCCCGATCTTCTTTTTTTATTTTGCGAATCATACCGTTTTCCTTTTTTACTTTCTATTTTTTTCTTTCGCTGGTTATTATATCATTCAATTTCTGTTCCGTCAAAAATAAAAATAGGCAATTTGCACGAACTAAAAAGACAAAAGGACGAAAACTTTTTTGCGCGGTATTTTTTTCGCGCAGCTTTTTACCTGCCCTTATACATAATCCAAATAATTTTATTTCGTATACACCGCATCTTCAATTGAATCTCTGAAAATAAAATCGAATCTTGACAGTATTGATCATTTAACTTATAATATAAAATATAAAAAAGATTTTATGCAGTTTTGAGGTAACCGCCGTATGAAAATTAAAAAACTTTCGCTCATTTTCGGCGTATTCTTTCTCTTTTTATTGCTGGCCCCGACCATGCTCTATTCCGTTGTCCATACCTATGCCGGCATCATCGCCACGGCGCACGATCACTCGAAAGATTGGATACCGATCACTTCCGAAAGCACCGTTTTGCAAGACGGGAAATATTGCCTTACCGAAGACGTTTTTCTTTCCGACACCCTTACGATCGCCCAAGGAGCAACCGTCGATCTGTGTTTGAACGGCTATCAACTCATGATCTCTCCTTCCGCCGACCAAAACTGCTGCATTTATATTGAACGCGATGCAAAGCTGTACTTGAAAGACTGCCATGAGTCGAGCGAGTCTCAAATGTACCAACATGCCTATTATGTCGGCGAGGACAGCCGTTTCATCTTTAACGACGGAACGCAAGAATGGCAAAACGCATACAATACATCCCCTGCCGAAAAACAAGGAGCAATCGGCGGCGGCGTGATCACCTCCGCTCCAAACTCCTATGCAACGGGGATCTATGTTGCTTTCGCTTCCCTTACCGTATATAGCGGCGTCATCGCAGGCAACGACGCAGACGTCAACTACGGCGGCGGAATCAATGCAAACTCTTCCTCCTTGACATTTCACGGCGGTACCGTCATCGGAAATACGGCAATCGCCGGCGGAGGTATCCATGCATCCGGTTCAGAATCTGACATAACCCTCAATTTCGGTTCAACGATTTCAAACAACAGCGCAGACAACTTCGGCGGCGGCGGGGCGATACAGGGCGGTTCTTTAACGATAAACGGCGCTATCATCGAAAACAATCAGGCCCAATACGGTGGAGGCATCAATTTCAACGCCCAGACCTTTACGCTAAACAGCGGCACGATTTGCGGAAACACCGCAACTGTAAACGGCGGCGGGATCAATACTTTTAACGATATTTTCATTGATCAAGGAGTGCTCGAAAACAATACGGCGCAACAGCGGGGAGGCGGTATCTATATCAACGCATTCTCGCCGTTTTCCATCGACGGGGGAACCTATCGCAAGAATACTGCCTCTTTGCGCGGAAACGCAATTTACGCTACGTCCGATTTGGAAATCAACGGCGGATATTTCGACGACGAAAACACAATAGATTCCAGCGAGAAAATCGTTATTCAAGGCGGATATTTTTCCAATGCTCCGCAAACATCTCTTCTCGCGAAAGGATATGCTATCCAACAAATCGATGCAACGTTCGGTGACAGCGATTTTTTGGAGGAATTCCCTTTTGCCGTCTATCAATCCGTCAGCTTTACTCTTTTCCCCAAAGGTGCTATTGTCTACGACGGGGAACCGATCGAGGAAGATGCGGACTTTCTGATCGAAGGCGCCCCTGAAAATATGCGGCTCTTCTTCTCTTACAAGAAAGAAAATGCGTCCGTTTACACCGAAGGGCTGCCCTGCAACGCCGGTACCTATACCGTACAGGCCGCAGCTTTTAAAATCGACGAAAAACTCCTGTACCGCGCCGAGACAACGCTGACCATCGACAAAAAGACGCCTTCGTATACGGCGCCGAAAAACCTTTCCGGAACAAAAGGGCAAAAACTCTCTGAAATCGCTCTGCCGGACGGCTGGTCCTGGAAAAACGACTCGCCGACCTTGGACGGCAAAAAGACGTTTCAGGCGATCGCGGTCTTTATGCCCGACGATCCCGAAAATTACGCAAGCGTCGAAATTGCCGTATCGATCCAATTGTCCGGTTCGGGCGGATGCTCCTCCGCAGCCGAATCTTCCGCCCTTTTCCTCGGCTCCTCTATCGTTTTGAGCTGCGCGGCGCTTCTGTGCTGTCTGCGGAAAAAGATGGCGGCGTAACCTAAAAATCTTTTTGGATCCTTTTGACTTTCTTTCGTGTATGCTTTTAAAATGCTTTTTTAGTGTGTAACGAGAATGACTGCGCGCCGCTGTCATGCGTTGCGTGTATGCTTTTTAAAATTGCTTTTGAATGCGCATTCTGATCGCATTTTCTTATAAAAGAGCGGCTGTCAAAAAGGCTCCGCATCCATATACATTTGATCTTTTCAAAATACATTGATCTTTTAAAGGAAAAAACGGAAGCATTTTTGCTTCCGCGTTTTTTTGCCGAAAAAAGCCGCCCGAATATGAAGTGAACCCCAAAATTTGGACAAAAATTTAATTAAATTACTTGTGAGTGAGTTCGGTACTGTACCGGGCTCATTCCTTTTAGTTTGAGAGAAATTCTCTCGTTGTTCCAATAGTATATGTATTCTTTGAGGCGGTGGACGAATTCGTCCACTGTCTGAAACTTTTCGCCGTAAAACATTTCCACTTTCAATCGCCCGAAAAAGTTCTCCATTGCCCCGTTATCCAAGCAGTTGCCTTTTCTCGACATACTTTGGATTATGTTATGCTCTTGCAATTGTTTTTGAAACTCTTTCATTTGGTATTGCCAACCTTGATCGGAATGCAGTATTGGTCTTGCGCCTTGCGGCAACTTGTCAAACAGTCCTTTCAGCATTTCTCGCATTTGCTCGAAATTCGGACTTAACGAGATCGAATAGCTTATTACTTCGTTGTTATGTAAGTCTATTACGGGAGATAGATATACTTTGTCATCACATACCGCGAACTCGGTTACGTCGGTTGCCAACTTTTCAAACGGTTTATTTGTTTCAAAGTCGCGATTTATTATGTGCGGAGCTATCTTGCCGACTTCGCCTTTATACGATTTATACTTGCTTTTACGGCGTTTACCATATAACCCCATGCTTCTCATTAGCTTATGTACCGTTTTATGGTTGAGTACGACACCTTTTTGACGTAATGCAAGCAATATCCGACGGTAACCGTATCGCTGCTTATTCTCGGTAAAGATACTTTCTATCTCTTGCTTAACGGATTTATACTTATCTTTATCTTGTTGTTTGAGATAATAGTAATATGTACTTCGAGCTAAACCGGATAATGCAAGTAATGCTTTCAGCGGAAATCTATGCCTTAATTCCGAAACAATTATTGCTTTTTGTTTTTCTCTTGCTCGTCCGCAAGAACTAAGGCACTCAGTTTTTTTAAGTATTCAAGCTCCATGCGCAGTCGTTGATTCTCGGCAATGAGATCTTCTTCTACCGATTTATCCAACGGCTCCCTGAACTTGCGATTCTTTGGCGGTCTACCACTACGCTGTTTCATAAAACCTTCCATTCCTTCTTCCAAATATATGCGTTCCCAGCGTTGTACCATTTGCCTTGTCCCACCTATACTGTCATCTCCAAGGTTATACTTGCGGACAGTTTCATGATAGCTCAATCCATTGGTACGCATATCCAGTATAACATTAAATTTGAATTCTGGCGAGTATTTCTTTTGCTTTTGTCCTTTCTTTGCCATAAAAATGCACCTCCAAAAGTTTTGTCTAACTTTTGGGGTGCATTTCATTCATGGCTGCGGCTTTTTAATTAAAACAATACAATCAGTCAAGCGCTTCAAGGCTTTTTACAAGTCCTTTTTTAAGCTCTTCGTACTTAACTAGTTTTTCTTTCTCCTTTTCCACCAGCGCGGCGGGAGCCTTTTCGGTAAAGCCTTTGTTTTCCAATTTACCGCGTGCGCGGGCGATTTCCTCGTCCGTCTTTTCGATTTCCGCCTTCAGTCTTGCGCGCTCCTTATCGAAGTCCACAAGGTCGCCCATGGGAATGAACACATTGCCTAAAGTCGTCACCAAAGAAGCATTTTTGCCGGAAGGCTCTCCGAAATAAACGCCGCTTGCAAACGCGAGTTTCTCGATATAGCCCGCCATTTTCTTAAGCTGTTTTTCCTTGCCTTCCTTAGGTACGATGTACACGGCTGTACGCTTGTTCTGGCTGACGTTCATCTCGCGGCGCAGATTTCTTACGGATTTGATAAGCTCTATCACTGCGTCGGTCTGTGCCGAATCGGCACGGTATGCGTGCTTCGGGTTAGCCTCGGGGAACGGCGAAATCATGATGTCTTCCGCGTCTTTATTGGGCAACGCGTCGTAAATTTCCTCCGTGATAAACGGCACAATGGGATGCGCAAGCTTAAGCGTTTCACGCAGTACATACACCAGTACGCTGGCGGCGTTGGAACGCTTTTCGTCATCGTCGGAGTAAAGCGCGGTTTTACTGAACTCGATATACCAGTCGCAGAACTGGCTCCATATAAACTCGTAGATGCGCGATGCGGCAAGCCCGACTTCGTACTTATCCATAAACCGAGTGACGGCGACGACGGCGGAATTGAGCTTAAATAGTATCCACTTGTCGGCGTAAGAGAGGTTTTTAACTTCGCTTATATCCTTTATTTTCGCGTTTTCGCAGTTCATGAGCACAAAACGGGAAGCATTCCAGATTTTGTTCATGAAATTGCGGTAGCTTTCCATTTTATCTTCGGAAAACCTGATGTCGCCGCCGGGAGAAATTCCGTTGACCAGCGAATATCTCAAAGAATCAGCGCCGTATTTGTCTATTATTTCCAGCGGGTCGACGCCGTTGCCCAAAGATTTGCTCATCTTTCTGCCCAAAGCGTCGCG
>CASDTU010000012.1 GCA_949283775.1 uncultured Bacillota bacterium | reverse complement strand
AAAGCGAAGATTTGTACAAGCCGCCCCAGATAAGCTCGGCATACAACACTTTGCTCCCCCGACGGCATATTTAAGACGGCGGAAGAACCGTTTTTAGTATAGTCAAGCGTGGTGCCATACGGAAACGTGCCTACCCTTTGCGTTGTGTCCGGCGTAATAAAGGCGCCGATGGACCCGAGTAAACCGGGACTGTACGCATTGGACAGCTTACTGAGTCCGAGCGTATTGCCGACAAAGAGAATGCCCCCTGTTATAATATTGGAATAGCGTTGCTGAAATGGCATAGGAATTAACCTCAAAAAATTACATAATCCTGTCGCCGCAAGCGGCGACAGGATTATGTAAGGAGCAAAAAGAGTATGTCATTACTCTATTCTATGCCGAAGGCGGCAAAAAACGTTCCCGCTTTTGCCGCCTTCTATATTTAAGCATAGTAAATTCTTTTTCTTTTGAAAAACAACAAAGGATCTTTCCAATCCAAGATTGATAAACAATCTTCCCCGATTCTAAAAAATTATATGAAAGGTTACCGAACGTTTATCGCTCGCGCAGAGTATAGCAGCCCCTTAGCATTTTTCCCGGCCTTTTTGCGAAGCAGAGCATATCCGCTTTACAGATATTTCTCCGCCCAGGCAAGAAAGCTTTCTCTTGTCAAATTCCCTTTTAAAACCTTTCCTTCTGCCCATTGAACGGAGGGCGCGCAGCACTCTTTCAATACGGACACCGTCTTTCCCATACCGCTTCCGCCGCTGGTCGCAAACGGTACGACCGTCTTGCCGGCAAAATCATAGCTTTCCAAAAAGGTATTGATAATATGCGGCGCAACGTACCACCAGATGGGAAATCCGACAAATACCGTCTCATACCCTTCCATTCCTTCCGCCCTTCCTTCGATCTCGGGTCTGGAATGCGGATCGTTCATCTCCAAGCTGCTGCGGCTCTTTTTATCCATCCAATTCAGATCTTCCTGCGTATACGGCTGTTTCGGCCGGATTGCATACAGATCCGCACCGATCGCCTCCGCCAGCGCTTGCGCCGCCCGTTTCGTCGTTCCCGTACACGAAAAATACGCAACCAATGCTCTCTTCATTTTTCGCTCCTCCTCCCTTTTCTCTTAAAATTTACCCCTGTTCTTTTCGGCAAATTCCTGCCGCTGCCCTGCTATTTTTATCCGCAAACGGTGCAACGGCAACTTTATTGCAAAGAATCGTACTCGTTCTGCGAAACCGCTTCCAGCCACTCGTTGGCAGCCTTTTCGCCCGGAATCTCTACGGCTATGTGCGAAAACCAACTGTCCTTTTTTGCGCCGTGCCAATGCTTTACGTTCGCGGGGATCTCCACGACATCGCCCGGAAGAAGGCTCTTTGCCGGTTTTCCCCATTCCTGATACCATCCGCTTCCCGCCACGCACAGAAGAATCTGCCCGCCGCCCTTCTCCGCACGGTGGACGTGCCAATGGTTTCTGCATCCCGGCTCAAACGTTACGTTCGCAAAAAACGGCTTGCTCTTTGGCGAAGTCAACGGACGAAGATACGATCTTCCCTCAAAAAACTGTGCAAAAGCCGTATTTTCTTCCCCTTTGCCGAAAATATTTTCCGTATCAAAAGCAGTGTCTCCCATTTTTAGCCCTCCTTTTTTTCCAACAGATCTTTGACGCAGTTTAAAGCATTGAAAAACCGCGGCATCCCCATATACGGCATCGCCTGCGCAAGTGCGCACACGATCTCTTCTTGGGTGTTGCCGGCTTTCATCGCACCGAAAACGTGCGCACGTACCTGCATTTCCGCTCCTCCGATCGAGGCAAGGATCGGAACGATCAAGAGCTCGCGCGTCTTTTGCTCCAAACTCTCTCGCGCTAAAAAATCGCCGAAACAAAATTCCGTCAGCCACCGTGGAACGCTCTCGGCAAAATCCGAAGGCAGCCAGGTGTAGCGGCCTGCAATTTCCTCTCCGTACAAAGGCTCCTGCAAAGCGCGGCCCTTTGTCCGCCTCGTTTCCTCTTCGACCGTTCCCGTATCTTCCAGCGGCAGAGCGATCCCCCTTTTTTCAAAGACTTCATTCATTGCGGCGATCGCGTTGAGTGTCTTGGGAAACCCGATAAAGGGCGCGCACTGATAGATCGCTTCCCGAATCGCAAGCGGCGCAAGCCCTGCGTTCAAACAGGCCCCTACGTGCGCTTTCAGCTGCGGAAGCGTCTGCTCGGCGGAAAGCACGGAAACCGTGATCAGTTCGCGAATGCGGTTATCCAAAGAACCGGTATAGCATACTTCGCCGAAAATAAACCGCTGTAAAATGCGCATGAATTCGGGGTCCGGCCCTTCCTTGTCCGTGGGTTTTCCTTGAAACAATTCTTGAAATTTTTTCTCTGTTCTTTCGATCCTGTTCATTTTTCACCGCCTGCCGTCGTCGGCTTCCTCCCTCTGCACTGCAAAAAGCATCCCTGCTCTTTGCAAAAAGATGTCACCGCATTCGCGTCGCCACAGCCAAAAGTCTGCAAAAACCTCCCCCGCGTCCGCGGAGCCACTGCAAAGACCTGCAAAAAACGTCCCTGCGTCCGCGGAGCCACAGCCAAAGACCTGCAAAAGATGCCCCTGCGCTTCAAAAAGGGATCCTTTATTATTTTTTTTCATCTATATTGTAACACCGTTTATCAGCAATGTCTAATATTTATATTGTATTGTTTCTCATAGCTCAAATGCATACCTGCCGATTCCGATACGTTGTGCGGCAAGGCAAACAGGTAATAACGCTCTTTTTTGCAAATACTTTCGGCGGCGAAAGAAATTTTCGCCGCCGAAAAATTTTTATAGACTTCTGTTAAAAAAGCGGCCTTTTTGGAAGCGGAAACAAAAAACGCCTATCTCTTTTTCTAAAAAGCACTGCGCCGTTTACTCTTTTCTTTTTTTTGCATAGTTTGAATTGACCCGCATCGCATTGAGGATCGCCAGCACCGCGACGCCGACGTCGCCGAATACGGCGACCCACATATTCGCGATGCCGAAAGCCGAAAGCAGGAGAATGACCGCCTTGACGGCAATGGAAAATACGATATTCTGCATCACGATCGCCATCGTCTTTTTAGCAATTTTCTTTGCGAGCGTAAGGCCTTTGAGATCGTCTTTCATGAGAACGATATCCGCGGCCTCGATCGCCGCGTCGCTCCCCGCTCCGCCCATGGCGATGCCGATATCCGAACGCATCAGCACGGGGGCGTCGTTGATCCCGTCGCCGACAAAACAGACCGTATCCCGCCGTTTCTTTTGCCGCAGCAGTCTTTCGATTTCTTCGACCTTGTTCTGCGGAAGTAAGGACGCTTTGTATTCGGCAACGCCTAAATCTTCGGCGACCTTTGCCGCAGTCTTCGGATTATCCCCCGTGAGCATGACGGTACGGCAGCCCATGGAACGGAGTTCGCCGATGACTTGCGCCGATTCGCTCTTGATTTCGTCGCTGATCAATATCGTCCCGATACATTTTTCGTTCACGGCTACGTACACCGTCGTGCCGAACCCTTCGGCTTTCACAAATTCGATGCCGTTTTGCTCCATGAGCTTTTCGTTGCCGCAAAAAATCGTTTCCGACCCCTTTCTTGCGATCACGCCGGCGCCTGCGACATTTGTCAGAACATATCCGCTCTCCGTTTCTCTGCCATAGCGTACGGCGATCGATCTTGCGATCGGATGATCGGAATCGCGTTCCGCGATCGCCGCATAGCGGAGCACCGTCTCCGCATCCGATTCGGGAACGATCTTCGTGACCGCAAAATTCCCTTTGGTCAACGTGCCTGTTTTATCGAATACAAACGTATTTGCCCTATAAAATTGTTCGAGATAATTCGATCCCTTCATGAGGATCCCGTACCTTGACGCCGCGCCGATCCCTGCAAAAAAGGACAGCGGAATGGATATGACCAGAGCGCACGGACAAGACACGACCAAAAAACTGAGCGCCCTGTATACCCAGGTCGAAAAGTCCGCGGTGATCATGCCGGGTATCACGGCAAGGAGCAGCGCAACGGCGCACACGGACGGCGTATAATATTTTGCAAACTTTGTGATAAAATTTTCCGCCTTGGATTTTTGCGCGGAAGCGTTTTCGACAAGCTCCAAAATTTTCGAGACCGTCGAAGCGTAAAAATCTTTTGTGACGCGCACCCGTATCTGCGAAGTCAGATTAACGCATCCGCTGATCACTTCTTCGCCTGCGGCCACTTCGCGCGGCATCGACTCGCCAGTCAGCGCCTTTGTATCCAGCGTCGATGCGCCGCTGAGCACAATCCCGTCGAGCGGAATCCTTTCACCGGGATTGACCAAAATCGTGTCCCCCGTCTGCACCGTAGAAGGATCCACCGTCTCTACCGCTCCGCCTTCCAAAACAAGGTTTGCAGAATCCGGCCGGATATCCATCAATTCGGTAATCGATCGTCTGGATTTTTCCGTAGCGTACGATTGGAACCATTCCCCGACCTGATAAAACAGCAATACGGCGCAGGCTTCGTCAAACCCTTCGATCGGCTGCCCCGTAACACCCCTGTAAATCGCCAGGGAAAACGCGCCGAGCGTCGCCACGCACATCAGAAAATTTTCATCAAAAATCTGACCGTGCAGAATGTTTCTCAAAGCTCTCCATAAAACATCGTATCCGATCAAAAGATACACGGCAAGATACAGTCCAAACGGAAGCATCCACGCCTCCGCACCTTCCAAAACATCTCCTAAAACTGCGATCTTATCCGCCGTGAAGATCGCGGCAAATAAAATAAGCGCAATCACAATTCGAAAAAGATGTCTCTTGTCTTTTTTGCTCAACTGCAAATTTTTCATTTCTCACTCCCGCCCGATCGCTTCTTAAAAAAGGATCCTGCAACCCGGCTCCACTTTTTTGCAAGCCTTTGCGACCCGCTCCATAATACTGTCAAACTGCGCTTCGCTCGCTTCGATCGTCATGCGCTGCATCATGAAATTGATATTGATATATTGCACGCCCTCTATTTTAGCAACCGCGCGCTCCATCTTCGCCGCACAGTTCGCGCAATCCAAATTTTCCATTTTATACATTTTTCTCATACGCCGTCCCTCCGCCTTATTTTTCAACATCCGTTTTCTTAAAACTGATTTTTTCAAGCAACATTTGTCTTTTTTATCTGCTTGCTTGCATATATGTGCAGCTGTCCAATCAAACACAGTGCCGTTTGAAAATTTCACTTTTATTTTATTTCTTTTCCTGCACATGGGTGAGCCCGTACTGCAAAATCTTCGTCACATGATCATCGTCCAAAGTATATTTGACTTCTTTGCCTTCCTTCGTTCCTTTAACCAGCTTCGCAGAACGCAAAACGCGCAGCTGATGCGAGATCGCCGAAATCGACATCCCCATCGCCTCGGAAAGTTCTCCCACATACATTCCCTTGATCTGCAAAATGCTCAAAATCTTTGCCCTCGTAGGATCCCCGAACATTTTAAACAGCTCCGCAAGCGCAACGATCGTGTCGCTGTCCGGCAACGAAAGCAACCCGTCTTTTAAATCGACGGCGGAAAAGTTGTTTTCTTGTGCACCTGTCCTCTCCTGTCCGTTTCTCTCCTGTCCGCAATCTCGTTCTTGCATGAACGTTCCTCCCGATTAAAATCGTATGGTAATGAAAGCAGCTCCTTCTTCCTGAAAGATTTTCCCCGCCTCGACAAATCGACTCCGCTCAAATTGTACGTCTTGTCTGCCGCTCTCATTTTTATATTTGAACAATTATTCAAATATTCATATATAGTATAGCGTCATTTTCATCGTATGTCAAGAAAATAACACAAATAAAAATGGATCTCTCACAATTTTTTTTGACACGCTCGGTCAAATTTTCGCGGCGCCTTTTAAAAAGGTTTAAAAGGCGGCAATTTTTTTTCATAACCGCCAATTTTTTTCAAAGCCGCACCTGTCTGACCGACAAAAGCTGATCAAACAAGATTTTTTAATCGAATGTTCCCGTAACCGCGCTGCCCGCCGCGAGTGTAAAGCACAAGGTAACTTGGAAACAACTTTCATCCGTAACGGAAGGATTTTCGGCCGCAGAACTGTTGATCACCGCGTACAGTGTGAGAGCTCCCTCCGACAATTCGGCAAAATATTCCTGATACGCATACTCCGTAGGAAGAAACGTCTGCTTCTGCAAATCAAATTCGCCCTGCAACGTCTGCCCGTTATACGAAGAAGTTACCCCCAACCTATATTGAACACCCGACTCCAACGCGCTTGAAAAATTGATGCGGACGGCAACATTGACCGTCTGCTCGAAGACTTCAAAATACCACGTATTCCCCTCGATATAATACGGTTCAGCGCCATAATAGACATAAACGCCTTCCTCGATCGGCAAAGACTGTTCGGCCCTTTCCGCAGATATAACGGGATTGGAGGAAGAAAATTCCGTTTTTGCAAAACCGGTTCCCTCTCCCATATCGATCACGGCTCCCTCTAAACGCACACGATAAACCGATTCTCCATGACCGAACAACCGTTCTTTATCGCAGAAAGAAATAGGCGAGCGCTCCGCCGTATCGAACGTATATGAGCCGCCTGTCATCGGAACGGCCGTATCGTTGACATACAGCACGGCATTTTGAAGGTTGACCTGCGCATTCTCCCGCACAGTCAACGTTATACTCTTACCCTCATCGGCCGGAAAACTATCCGTAATAGACGGGGTTAAAATGGATCCGCTTTCGTTCCAAACATACCAATCGTTCAAGTAGAGTCCCCGCGGATCGACCGTGATCGTCTTTCCCGTCGTATGCAACTCTTCCGGGAAGATGAAAACAGAATACCCGTTCAAATCGGAACCGCTTCCGACAGGCCCGGCTTCCCGTTCGCCATCCGTCATGAATCTGTAAGAATCGTTGTTCACATTGGATTGAAAGCTGTACATGCCGAGCGTAGGACCTTTCATCTCAAAAGTAAAGCTGTCTTTGATATCGACATAGTTGAGCGTAAGTTTTTTTCCACCGGCAACGTAATCCGCCAGAGGAAAGTCATTGATAGTAAACAGGGCGAGAGTCGGATCGTCTGCATCGAACGCCGAACCTTCCGCCGCCGTAAAGGCAATCTCGATCTCTTTTCCTTCACACGCAAACGTTACCGCAATCTCTTTTCCCGTACCCGTTATTTCCACCGATCCCGCCACCTGATATCCCGAAGAAACCACGGCATTTTCATCGTAGCCCGCGGCGGGCATATAAGACGTCTTTGTTCCGTCTACAAATATTTCCAGCGTATCGCGGTCGTATCCGTTGTGCAGGATCACGTCATACATGCGCTTTTCCCCTTCCTTGACCGACGACAGAGTGCCGCTTCCGTCCGCTCCGCTTCCGGGATCCGTTAAATATGCAAAATCACCCGCCGCGCTGATATACGAAGTTTTTCCGCTGCAAGCCGCCGCGGCAAACAGAAACATTGCCGCCAAAGCCATTAAAACAACAATGCCAAAAACTTTTCTCTTCATATTCTTCTCCCCCCCTTGGTACGCTCTGCTGAAATTGTTATCGTACCCGTGTTTATCTTACCATACTATCGAAATTTTGTCAAGATGAAGCAAACTTGACTGTAAATTCTACTCTTGCACCGCATGAAAAAAGGCCAAAAACAAAGTTTTTGACCTAAAATAACGTTTCTTTAATTTTTGCGTTCCAACAGCGTTAAAACCTCTACGTGTTTTGTTTGGGGAAACATATCATACGGATGAACTTTTTTCAAACAATAATACCCGTCAAGGCCTCCGAACTTGAAATCCGGATTTTTTTTGAGCTCGCCGTCTTTTTCGAGCAGTGCGCCCGTTAAAATCCCCACGTCGCGCGCCATCGTCGCGGGATTGCAGGAGATCATCGCCACATACGGTATTCCCGACTGCAATATCGATTTGAGCGTTGCGCGGTCAACCCCTTTCCTGGGAGGATCGACGATCAGCACCATTTCCCGTACGTCGACCGACTTCAAGAGCTGCGGAAGAACCTCTTCTACCCTGCCGCAAGTATTGATCATCTTTCCTTCGAGTTTATTCTCTTCCGCAAGTTCGTCGGCGCAGTCCACCGCTTCCCGTACGGATTCGATCCCATACGCCGCGCCGAGCTGTTTTGCAAGCATCGCAGTCAAAAGCCCGCCGCCGCTATATGCGTCGATCGCTACCTTTGCGCCCGATTCGGTCGCAAAGCGTACGGTACGTTCATATAGTTTTTTGCATATGCAGCGATTGACTTGCAGAAATGTGTTCGGCCCCGCCTGAAATTTAATACCGCATTCATGCCCGGCATACCGTCCCTCGCCGAAAAGGAGGCGAAAACTCTCTCCGAACACGGCGTTGCCGTCTCCCGGATTCACGTTCTGCCAAAGGGAGAAGCTCTTAAACTTTTCTTTCAGCATCCAAATCAATTTATCCGAATGCGGCAAAAGCTCCTGCGCCGTTACTGCGGTAATGATAAAATTACCCTCGACTTCGCGGACCACGATATGGCGAAGATTGCCGCTCTTTGTCCCCTCATCGTATCCGCGCACAAAAAATTTTGCCATGTACGCCTGAAAGACCGCAATGACGTCTTCCGCCCACTGCGGATGAATGGGACAGCTGGCTACCGGCACGATCCTATGGCTGCGCTCGGCATAAAATCCGATCACGCTCCGTCCTTCTCTATCCACGCCGACGGGAATCTGCAATTTATTGCGATACGCATACTGGTTTTCGCTCTTGCTCGTCAGCGACACTTCCGCGTCAATACCCGCTATCTTGAAAAGAGCGTCTTTGACGATTTTGCTCTTCAATTTCAATTGCGCGCCGTAGCGCAGGTGCTGGATCTGACAGCCGCCGCACTTCATGTACTGCGGACACTTGGGCCGCACGCGCTCGTCCGCGGGCGTCAGAATTTCGAGCGCCTTTGCATATCCGATCCTGTCTTTGATCTTTAAAGCGCGGAATTTGACCTTTTCTCCCGTTACGGTAAACGGTGCAAAAAACACCGTTTCCCCCATATGTACGATCCCCTCTCCGTTGCTTCCGAGCGATTCCACCAGCCCCGTAAATTCCTGATTCTTTTCCGACATATATTCTCTCTGCCTCGTGTCGAAACTCATTGTTCTTGATCCTTCCCTTCTCTGTCGCCGTCTTTCGGTTCTTCTTTTTTCTCCTCACCCGTATCCGGTCCGTCTTCTTGCTCTTTTTCCCGTTTTTCCCCCTGCTCCTTTTCCTGTCCGACTGCCGCCGTATCCTGCCTTAATTCTTCAAACACATCGTCGCTCTGCGGCTTAAAAGGCGCTTCCTGCGGCGGGGCCGAAGAGCTTTTATCGATCTTCGCCACATAATAATTCACGATCCGCTGACAGCGGAAAATCACCCAATCATAAAAGATAAAAAATGCGCTTCCCGCAACGAGGATGATCAGCCAGATCCACTTGTCTACCCACTCGAACGGAACGGAAATATATTCGCGGAACAAAATCCACGCCGCCCAGACAGCCGCGTCAAACCAAACGGCCTTTACGATCAGCGCAATCCATTTTTTGATCTTCCATTTCTCCTGAAAGGAATTGACGAGCGGATGCAGGCCGAAAAACGCGACAAACGGAAACAATTTATAAAATCCGGCAAACCCTCCGCCGATCAAAAGCGCAAACAGAGACGTTGCCACATACGCTAAAAACCCGCCGAGCCGAAATTTTTTGGCAAGCGGCAGCATCAACGCGATACCTGCAAACAAATATCCCGTTATCAGAAAAAAGGAAAAATAAATCCCGATTGTCAAAAAAATCGTCGCCAACGCGCATGAAAGTGCCGCCAGCGCGATCTGAAAAGACTTTCTTCTCATTCCGAATCCCTGCTTACAATACCAAAACTACTCTCAGCCGTTGAAAAAAGCCGTTGCGGCAGACAAACACGCCCTCTGTTTTGCCCGCTGAGAAAATGCCCGCTCCTGCTGTCGGCATATCAATCAACGATCGCTCTTACAAACAGGCAACTGCAAAACACAAAAAACGACCTTCCGCTTTTTGCAAGAAGCCCGACGCGCCGCTAACCGTCTTTTGCAAAAGCAATTGTCGTACCGCGTCAGCGATCTGCCGCCGTTTGGTAAGCGGCAATCTTTTTATGACCGCAGCAAACCCGAAACACAATTAAAATGCGATCATCCGCAGCCGCCGCAAAACCGAAACGGAACAACTAAAATGCGATCATCTGCAACCGCAGCAAGCGTTCAAACAGCAGTTAAAGAGCATGTTGCAGGCACAGCAAGTGGCGCACTGTTCGCAAAAGCCGCCGCCCATCTGCTGCTGCCCGTCGCCGTAATCGGGCTGCGGGTTTCCCTGTCCGCCTGCGGCGTAGCCGCCCTGCGGATGCACCGAGTCCGCCTGTTTTTTATCGTATTCGATCTTTTCTTTAAGCTTATTGTAAGCCGTTCTGTATTTTTCATTGGACGAATCCATCTGAATGGCAATTTCGAGCTGTTTCTTGCTCTCGTTCATCCAATTCTTTTTATAAAACACAACGGACTGCAAATAGTGCCATTCGGCGGGGCGCTCGTTGAATTCATCCAAAACCGCCTGCGCGTCGTTGAGCCGATTTTCCCGAATATAGGCATCAACCTTCGCATACGAAGAGCCCGTATCCTCTTTGCCCCGTTTCTCCTTGCGCTCCGTCATGATCTCATTGTACGCAACGTCGATGCGGTTGAGCATTTTGGCGGCCTCGTTGCCGGCTTCCCCTTCTAAAAAGCGCTCCTCCGAATACTTTTTCTTCAATTCCTGATATCTCGCAGTAATCTCTTCATTGGTCGCGCTTTCCGAAACGCCTAATAAATCATAAAACTGTTTATTCATTTTTTATCCTTCGGCATACGCCTAAATTAGTCTGTTTTTATTTTTTCTCCGTTTTGTTTCGAACCCGTGCAGGTCGGCCGATTATCTGAAACGCACTTTATTCGGCTTCACCTTTTCCTTACAGCCGCAGATCACGCGCTTGGTCGCCGCAGGCAGTCCCCGCAAAATGATATTGTCGGTGAGATCGTGATTGAAATAAAAGCGGATGTTTTTTAAATTTTCCGCATTCTGCGCAAACACGCTGCGGAACAAAAATTCCAATTCTTCCCCGTTTTTGCGCATCATTTCCTGCCTTGTCTTTTCCGAAAACGCGGCATAAAAGGGATTATAATTTCCCTTTTTGATATCCTTGTCGTAATCGTCCAGCGCGTCGATGAGATACACCCATTTTCCGATCCCGTAGCACAGTCCGCGCGTGAATTCGTTCGCGCTGTCCTTTAAAACCAAATCGGAAAGCTCGGCGATCATGCAGCCGAACGGATCGGCCGCGCGGTCCAAACTGCCGCAGTTTTCCGCTTCCAGGCGGCGAAGCTGCGCCATCTGCTTTTTGATGATCTCGCCCGCCTGCGGATAAAGTTTTACCGCCCGTTTATAGCCCTTTTTAAAAACTGCGCGCGATATTCTTCCCATATTTTCGTCTTCCACGTCGTCCGTCAGTTTATAAAACGTCAAGAACGTATTCAAACAGGCGACGACCTGTGTAATTTCGTCCTCCTGCGCGATCGGGCGTTTGACGATCGGATGCAAAATGCAGTGCTGCTTTTTGATTGTAACGTCGACATTCCTTATATTGTGCAAAAGCGCGGATAAAAATGTCATGTCATAGGAAAGTCCGAACCGCGCGCGCTGTCCGCAATTTTTTCCTATGCTCTTGCAGAGTCCGCAGTACATTGCCTTATACAATATGCCGTCTTTTACGTACATATACGGAATATCCGGTTGAATATAGCCGAACACCTCTCTTTACTCCCCTGAATAAAATCCCACCTTGCGATATACTTTGGAAAGAGTCCTTCTCGCAGTACGGAAGGCATTCTCCGCACCCTGTTTCAAAATGTCGTTCATATAATCCTTTTCTTTGAGAAGCCTCGCCTTTTCCTGTTGAATGGGCGCGAGCGCATCGGCGACCGTTTCCCCGACCGCAAGTTTGAAATCGCCGTAGCCCTTCCCTGCAAAATCTTTCTCGCAATCGGCAATGCTCTTGCCCGTAAAGACGTGATAGATGGTGAGAAGGTTGGAAACGCCCGGTTTTTCTTCGGGCGCATAGCGCACCTGACTGTCGCTGTCCGTCACCGCACGCTTGAATTTCCGCAAAATCGTATCGCGATCGTCCGACATCGTAATGAATCCGTTCGGGTTCTCGTCCGACTTGCTCATCTTTTTGGACGGATCGGCAAGACTCATGATCCTTGCGCCGCTGTCTTTGAGAATGTACGGTTCGGGAACGGTAAAAGTCTCCCCGTAGCGGTTATTGAAGCGCATCGCGAGATCGCGCGAAAGTTCCAGGTGCTGTTTTTGATCAGCGCCGACCGGAACGAGCGCCGCCTGATACAACAAGATATCCGCCGCCATGAGGACGGGATAATCCATCAGCCCCATATTGACGTTCTCGGCGTGCCGAGCGCTCTTGTCTTTAAACTGCGTCATGCGCGAAAGCTCGCCGGGATAGGTGATCGTATTGAGCACCCAGGTGAGCTCACAGTGCGCCGAAACGTGCGACTGCACGAACAAGACGCATTTTTCCGGATCGACGCCGCAGGCAACAAAGAGCGCCATTAAGTCAAACGTGTTTTTCCGCAGCTGCGCCGCTTCCTGCTTGACCGTGATCGCGTGCAGATCCGCCGCCGCAAAAAAACATTCGTACTCATCTTGCAGACGCACCCAATTTTTGATCGCCCCGATATAATTCCCGATGGTCACCGCGCCGCTCGGCTGTATGGCGGAAAACAGTTTGCTCTTATGAATTTCTTCCATATTCTCCCGTTCGCCTCTTTTTAAAGTCTATTTGGTATTTAGTATACCATACCCCTACGCAAAAAGCAAATAACTTGGCGTTGGAACGGACGAAAATCACCGTTTTTATCTTTTTTTTCACAAATTGATAATAAATGGATTTTCTTTTTTCCTGCCGCGACGCAAAAGCACGGCGCGCGGCAAACCGCCTCGCGCCTACAAAAAATATTTTCCTTTCCATGCTCCGCTTTTTTACACGCCGCTTATGCTCTCGCAAAAGATATACCGCAAAATCCCTGCCCCCATACTCTTTTGAACGGCCGCATATATCGCCGCGCCAATCCGCGCTTATCCGCCGCAGGAGCGCAGGCCGATCCCGCAATCGCCGCATCGTTTGCCGCGCTTTTAAAAGAGCCGCTGCCGCATTCGGCAAAACTTATAAATTCGATTCTTCCGTCCCGCCCTTTTTGCGTGCAATGCGCAGGAAGATCTTTGAAATTTCCACCGCCAGCAGAGGGAACAGCGAAAGCCCGATGCAAATGAGCCATTCCTTCCAGCCGATCAAAACGATTTCAAACAGTTTCATAAACGGAGGCGCAAACACCACCAGCGCAACGATCGCCGCTGAGATCGCGATCGCGCCCGCCAAATACACATTGTGTCCCTGTCCGCGCTTAAAGATGGAATCAAAATTGGAGCGCTGGTTAAGCGCGTGCGCAAGCTGCGAAAGAGATAAAACGATAAAAGTCATCGTCATGGCGGCGGAATGCACGTCCTCCACGCCGCTGCCGTGCGCCATCTTCATGCCGATCCAATAAGCGGCCAGCGCAGAGGCGGAAATGAACAACCCGTGCAGCCCGATGCGGTACAACACACCCCGTTCAAAGAGCGTTCCGCTCTTGACGGGAGGCTGTTTCATGACGTTGGAATCGGCGGGATCGACGCCCAGCGCGACGGCCGGAAGCGAGTCTGTCGCAAGGTTGATGAGCAGAATATGCACCGCCAATATGGGCATCTGCCAGCCGAAGCACACCGCAAGCAGGAGAATAAGAATTTCCGCAATATTGCCCGCCACCAAAAACTGGATGACTTTCTGAATATTCCGATAGACGCGGCGCCCTTCGCGGATCGCGTATTCGATCGTCGTAAAGTTGTCGTCCAGCAAAATCACGTCCGCGGCGTCCTTGGCAACGTCCGTTCCCGTGATTCCCATCGCGACGCCGATGTCCGCTTCCTTCAAAGCCGGCGAATCGTTCACGCCGTCCCCCGTCATCGCCGCGACTTCGCCCGTGCGTTTGAGCGATTGAATGATGCGCAGTTTATCCGACGGCGACACGCGCGCAAAGACGACGCAATCCTTGACGGCCGCGTCCAGCTGTTCATCGCTCATTTCGCTCAGTTCCTGCCCCGAAATGACGGTGTTCCCCTCGCGGAAAATGTGCAGCTGCTTTGCGATGGCAAGCGCCGTAACCTTATGATCGCCCGTGATCATCACGACGCGGATGCCGGCCGTATGGCACGTTTCCACCGCCTGGATCACTTCTTTTCGCGGCGGATCGATCATGCCAACGACGCCGACAAACGTCATGTCCCGTTCGATGTCCGCGCTCTCGCTCTCCGGTACGGCAGCATGGCTTTTCACCGCAAAGCCGAGCACGCGCAGCGCTTCGCCGCTCATCCGATTGCAAAGATTCAAGATCTGTTCCCGATCGGCGTCCGTCATCGCGCGGATGCCGTCCTTCGTCTTATAGTTCGTACACAGCGGCAGCATCTCGTCCACCGCGCCCTTCGTATACGCGATCAGCTCTTTTCCGCACTGATTCAAAACCGTCATGCGCTTGCGGTCGGAATCAAAGGGCTGTTCAAACAGGCGAGGATTTTCCGATTCAAAGTCTTCCGCGTCGATCCCCATCTTTTCCGCAAACAGCACGAGCGCTCCTTCCGTGGGATCCCCTAAAATGTTGTCCGGATGATCGGGATCCTTCTTTGCGTTGACGCACAGCGCACAGCCCGAAAGCAGGTCCCCGTATACGCTTTTTTCGTATTTTTGCGCGAGATCTTCCGTCTTGGTCAACTCGCCCTTTTGAAAATCGTCGCCGAGCGCAACGCAGGTTACCGTCATTTTATTGAGAGTCAGCGTGCCCGTCTTGTCGCAGCAGACCACCGTCGCGCTGCCGAGCGTCTCGACCGCAGGCAGGCTCTTGACCAGAGCATTCCGCTTTGCCATCCGCTGGACGCCGAGCGCCATAATGATGGTAGACGTCGCCGGCAGTCCCTCCGGAATGACCGAGATCGCCAGCGAAATCGCGAGCATTACGAGCTCTAAAATTTTCATCTGCCGCGCCAGCCCGACCGCAAAGATCACTACACAGACGATGAGTCCCACGAGGCTCAATATCTTTCCGACGGAATTGAGCTTGCGCTTCATGGGCGTATCGAAATCGTCGCCCTCATCCAAGAGATCGGCGATCTTTCCGACTTCCGTCTGCATGCCCGTTTCCACGACAACGCCCGTTGCGTTTCCGTACATCACGACGGAAGAACTGTACGCCATATTGATCCGATCCCCGAGCGGCGCGTCCTTCGCAAGAACCGTCGGCCCATCCTTTTCGGACGGAACGCTCTCCCCCGTCAACGCGGCTTCCTGGATCTTTAAATTGGAATCCTGTATGATGCGGATATCGGCGGGCACGATCGAACCGTCTTCCATGTAGATGATGTCGCCCGGCACGAGCTCACTCGCCGGCACGACGCTCTCCTCCCCCTCGCGCAGAACGCGCGCCACGGGCGCCGTCATGTTTTTCAGCGCTTCCAGAGCGTTTGCCGCCTTCTTTTCCTGAATGACTCCGATCGTCGCATTCAATACGATGACGACGGCGATAACGATCGCCTCCGCCCACTCCTGAAAAATCAAAGAAACAACTACCGCCGCGATCAAAATCAGAACCATGACGTCGGAGATCTGTTCCCAGATCATTTTCCCGATGCTTTTAGGCGGTTTTTGCCGCAGGGTGTTTTTCCCGTACGTTTCCAGTCTCTTCGCGGCTTCCGCATCGCTCAGTCCCTTTTCCGAAGTCGAAAGCTTCTCCATCGTCTCCGAAACAGACAGCGCGTGCCAAAACGTTTGCGTTTTTTCTTCCATATTCCCTCCTGTTTGCAGTATAACACAAAAAGGCATAGCTTATGCGGTTATGCCACTTTTTTCCTCTCTTCTTTCCAAGTGCAATGACGGCTCCTCCTGCGTTGCTCTTTTTCGACGCTTGTCATGCTTCCACTATACTAAAATTACTAAATTTTGTCAACCGTTTCGAGCTTTTCTTTCTTAGGCCGAATCGCTCACCGGCAGCTTCTTCGGCAAAAACGCAGATTTCGAAAAAAATGTTCTCGCGAAAAGCACCCGACTTTTAAATGCGCGCGCAAAGCAAATCCTTTTTTATTTTAAATCCCTTATTGCCGATCCGTTTTCCTCCGCAAGTCCGACTTTTAAGCGCTTTTTGCGATAGCCCAAGTAAAAAACCAGAGAAACCGCCGCGGCGACCGTTTCCGCGATCGGGTACGACAGCCAGACGCCCGTAAGGCCGAGCGAAGGCATGAAGGCGAGCGACAAAACAGGGATCAGGATCAGCTGACGGATAAGCGTTACCGACAGCGAATGGATGCCCATGCCGAGCGCCTCAAAGGCGCCGGGCAGAATCACGCCCAGCGTAGAGAGGATAAATCCCGCCGCGATGATCCGAAGCGCAGGTACCCCGATCTCCACGAGCGCGCCCGTCGTATCGAATAAAGACAAGATCTGCGACGGAAACAATTCAAACAGCAACGTTCCGAGCGCAATGATACTGCCCACAAAAACGACGCTCCAAAGCACCGTTTCATCCACCCGCCGATAATATTTCGCCCCGTGATTGTATGCGACAATGGGGCGCATACCCTGTACCAGTCCGCTGGCTGGAACGTAGACGATTGTCTGCAATTTATAATAAATGCCGTAAAAATTGACGGCGATCTCCGATACGTTGCCCAAAATCGCGTTCATGACGCTGATCAGCACCGAAGGCATCGCGATCATCATGGCGGAGGGGATCCCCACCGAATAGATCGCACCGACTTTCTTCCAGGAAAACCGAAAGCCCTTTCTTTCGATTTTCAATCCGCCGCTTTTCCAAAAAATAAAGACAAGCGCCAAAACACACGAACAGATCTGCCCGATAACGGTCGCGAGCGCCGCGCCCGCCACTCCCATTTCCGGAAAAATCCAAATTCCGTAAATAAAGAGCGGATCCAAAAGAATATTGACGATCGCGCCCACTCCCTGCATAAACATCGGAAAAAGAGTATTTCCCACCGCCTGCAAAAGTTTTTCGATATAAATATAGACCAGCGAAAAAACCGCACAGCTGACGACGATCATCGCGTACGCCTTTCCCTGCTGCAAAATGAGCGGATCGTCCGTATACATCGACAGAAACGGCCCGGACAGAAAAATTCCGACCAGCACAAACAAAAGCGCATGAAAAGCCGTCAAAATAGCCCCGTGCGTGACATAAGAATTCGCTTCTTCCCGCTTTTTTTCGCCCAGCGCGCGCGATATCCGCGCGCCGATCCCAACACCCGCCCCGACCGAAACGGCCAGTACAAGATTTTGCAGCGGAAACGCGAGCGATACCGCGTTCAGCGCGCCCTCGCTCAGCCGCGCCACAAAAAAACTGTCCACCACGTTGTACATCGACTGGATAAACATCGAAAGCACCGTGGGGATCGCCATTTTCATCAACAGCGGAAATACTTTCTTTTTCCCCAAAAAAGATTCCGTATTGCTCCTTTCCTCCGCCCTGCTTGCGTCTTCCATTTGTCTTGCTCTTTCTGTCACGATCTTTTCCTTCCGCCGTTTAATTTTCGATATGCAACCGCCTTTCTTCGCTCAGGCATACCTTTACATTTTTCAGCGCAGTTTCCGTAGCGCCGCCGCAAGCGAACGCCCTGCGCCGATACAGACTTACCTTTGCATTTTTTAGCGCAACTTCCGCCGCGCCGCCGCAAGCGAGCGCCCTGCGCCGATGCCAAATCAAATCTCGTTTCAAGGTACGATTATAGCAAAACCCGCAGGAAAAGCAACCGTTTTACCGCTCAATCCAAAAAATAAAAGACGAAAAATCTAAAATGATTGAATTTTTTTCGCTATTCGGTTATACTGAAAAAAAACGGGGAAACGGGATCATGGCACTGACCAATCTTCAACAGCCACTCAGCCAAAACGAGCTGGATTTTGTGATACGGCATCATTTCGGAAAGGAAAACTACACTGCTCTCCTATTAGAAGGCGGCATGTTCAACACGACGTACCGAATCACTTTCGGCTCCGAAAGCCGCTGTATTTTGCGCGTCTGTCCGCCGGACAAATCTATTTTACTGCCCTTTGAACGGCACCTGATCGACGGAGAAGCGCTTTTTTATCGGATTTGCAAACGGCATTCCATCCCTGCCCCCGAAGTCCTTGCGTACGGCACGGACGGCTGCATAATCGCTCGGGATTATATTTTTCTGTGCTTTTTGGACGGCGAATCCATTTCCGCAAAGGAACGCGCGCCGGAAGAAAAAGCGCGGCTTCGCGAACGTGCGGGCGCCCTTACCTTTCGGCTGCACAGTATCGGGAACGACTGTTTCGGCAGGATCTCCGCCATTGCGCGCGGAGAAAGATATGCCAGCTGGAGCGGCGCGCTCCTCTCCGAATTCGACGCCTGGTCGGACTGCGCGCTCGCCAACCGCCTGTTTACAGAGCGGGAAGTCAATAAACTGCGCAGTGTTTTTATCGGATATTCCCCCATCTTGGACGAAATAACCGCTCCGCAATTTGCGCACGGAGATTTATGGGACGGCAATGTCCTCGTTTCGAACGGCGACGGGCAGTCGCTCTCTTTTATTGACGGCGACCATGCGATCTTCGGGGACGCAAACTTTGATTTTGCCAGCGGTTGGATGATCGACGAAGCCTTTTTGCGCGGATACGGCAATCCCCCGCCCGAAAGCGGAAACGATCTGCTGCGAAAACAAGTCTATCGGCTCCTCTTCGCGCTCAACGACGCCTTTGCCTGGCCCGTCGAATATCTGGACGTGCAGACCGGTTCCCAGCGCAAAGCGGATGCGCTCAAACTCGCCGGCTCGCTGCTCAAAAACCTTTAATCCGTTCCCTGCTATTTCGCAAAATCCTCCCTGTTCGTCTTTTTTGCGCGCATCTTTTCTGCGACGTGCCTTTTTCGCTTTTGCACGCATTTTCCTGCACGGCACAGCCCATGCCGAAGGAACGTACGTCTTTTTCGCGCACTCTCTTCTACCGAAAGACGCAATTGTTTTATGTCCGATCGCGGTTTTTCCGTTTTTTATACATAATAACAAAAATGCCATCGATTGCTTAACCGCAAAAATGCCATCGATAGAATAAATGCCGCGGGCTGCAAGAATTTGCAGCCCGCGGCAAAACAATTTTTACAATGCAAAAACATATACGGCGCCGCAACAGCCCCTTCCCTCTGCCGTTTTGCAAAGAGCCGAATCGAAAGCTGCTTCCCCCCTCTCTTAAAAAGAGAACGCCCAGAGCCAATGAAAAAGCAACCGCCCTGTGCCGATTCATCGGCACAGGGCGGTCTTTCCTCTTTATAGAAGCCTGTTAGTCTTTATTATAATGTACGATAACAGAGAAATCCTGCGCTTTCAGGGAAGCGCCGCCGATCAAACCGCCGTCGATTTCCGGCATTGCCATCAATTCTTTGCAATTCTTTGCGTTCATGCTTCCGCCGTATTGAATGCGCACTTTCTCCGCGCATTTCGGGCAGAACACTTCTGCGCACGTCTTGCGGATAAAGCCGATCGTTTCGTTCGCCTGTTCCGCCGTAGCGGTCTTGCCCGTTCCGATCGCCCAGATCGGTTCGTACGCAATGACGATCTTGGAAACGTCGTCCAAGCCCTTTAATCCTTCGCGGATCTGTACCGATAAAACAGATTCCGTCTTGCCCGTTTCGCGCTCTTCGAGACTTTCGCCTACGCACACGATGGGCGTAAGTCCCGCCGCCAACGCCGCGTGCATGCGCTTATTTACCGTTTCATCCGTTTCGCCAAAATACTGACGGCGCTCGCTGTGTCCGATGATAACGTATTCGACTCCGTATTCCTTCAACATCGCCGCGGAAATTTCTCCCGTAAACGCGCCTTTTTCCGCAAAATGCACATTCTGCGCGCCCAAACGGATATTGCTGCCCTTTAACGCCTGTGAAACCGCAGGGATATCCGTAAAAGGTACGCATACCACAACGTCGCACTGTGCGTCCGCAACCAGCGGCTTTAACGCTTCCACGAGCGCAACGCCTTCCGCCGCCGTATTGTTCATTTTCCAGTTTCCTGCAATAATCGCCTTTCTCATAATCAATTCTTCCTTCCTATTTTCTTGTTTAAATTGTACGATGGTATTGGCTGCAATTTTCCGCTTCCGATACGCTCGCCTTCCATACCTTTCGCGCTTGCATGAAAAAAGAAACCGCAGCCAAAACCGCGCCGCGGTATATAGCGGTTTCTTCCTTTCAAAATTTTATGCGCTTTTCGATCCCGCGCGTCTCCGCGCCGCTTAACTTACTTCGCGTGAGTCGAATCGCCGAAAAAAACGCTTTGTCCTTGCGAGGCCGATCAGTCCTTATCGTTCAGGCAAGCGATACCCGGCAAAACTTTGCCCTCGAACAGTTCCAAAGACGCGCCGCCGCCCGTCGAAATATGCGTCATTTTATCCGCAAAGCCGAGCTGCTGCACCGCCGCAGCGCTGTCGCCGCCGCCGATGATCGTCGTAGCGCCTTTGGCTTCCGCCATCGCTTCCGCGATCGCGATCGTGCCTTTTGCGAGCGTGGGGTTTTCAAATACGCCCATCGGTCCGTTCCAGATAACCGTCTTTGCGCCCTTGATCGCGTCCGCAAAGAGCTTTCTGGACGCTTCGCCGATATCGAGCCCTTCCATGTCGGCAGGAATTTCGCTCACTTTGACCGTCTTGACTTCAATCTCCGCATCGATCGGGTTCGGGAAATCTTTCGCGATCACGGTATCGACCGGAAGCAGCAATTTCTTGCCCATATCTTTCGCTTTCTGCATCATATCCTTGCAGTAGCCGAGTTTCTCATCGTCCACGAGGGATTTGCCGATCTCGTATCCTTCCGCTTTCAGGAAGGTATATGCCATGCCGCCGCCGATGATCAGCGTGTCGCATTTATTGAGCAAGTTGGAGATAACGTTGAGCTTATCCGCAACTTTCGCGCCGCCGAGAACCGCTACGAACGGACGAACGGGATTTTCGAGGCTGTCTGCCATAACTTCCAATTCTTTCTGGATCAAAAATCCGCAGACGGCGGTCTTTACCAAACCGTATTCCACGATCGCCGCCGTAGAAGCGTGCGAACGGTGCGCCGTACCGAAAGCGTCGTTGACATAGATGTCGCAATAGGAAGCGAGCTTTTTGCAGAATTCGAGATCTCTGCCCTCTTCGCCCGCATAGAAACGCAGATTTTCCAGCAAAACGCATTCGCCTTCTTTGAGAGCGGCAACTTTCTTTTCCGCATCCGGTCCGATCACGTCGCTGGCGAACGTAACTTTATTGTCGAGAAGCTGATTGAGCCTGTCCGCAACGGGTTTGAGCGTGAGTTTCGTCGGTTCGCTCTTTTTCGCCTTTTCGATGTATTCAGCCGTAGCCTTTTCGCGCTCGGATTCGGGAAGCGCTTCAACGGCTTTCTTTTCTTTCTTGTTCAGCTTTACTTTTTCATCGAAAATATTGTGCGGTTTGCCCATGTGAGAGCAAAGAACCACTTTTGCACCGTGCTCCATCAGATATTTGATCGTGGGAAGCGCACCCATAATACGGTTTTCATCGGTGATTTTGCCATCCTTCATCGGGACGTTGAAATCGCAGCGCACCAAAACGCGTTTCCCTTTCACGTCAACATCGGTAACAGACTTTTTATTCATAGCTTGATCATCTCCTTACAAGATTTTTTCCTGACTATAATGATAGTACTTTTTTTAAAATTTGTCAAAGAAAAGAATATACTTTTTACTTTCCGGGCGATAAAGTGCGCAATTTTCCGCATTTTTGCCCTTCCGAATATCCGAACTGCCGCCACGCTTCGTACACGGCGATCGCCACCGAATTGGAAAGATTGAGCGAACGGATCTCGCCGATCATCGGAATGCGGACGGCTTTGTCGTAATGCGCCGCGAGCAAGGGCTCGGGAAGCCCCTTCGTTTCCTTTCCGAACACCAAAAAATCCCCTTCTTTGTACTGCACGTCCGAATGCGTTTTCGACGCCTTTGTGGAAAAGAAATAGAAATTCCCCTCGGGGAATTTTTCCAGGACCTCTTCGATCGAATCGTAATAGGAGATATCGACAAAATGCCAATAATCCAGCCCCGCACGTTTTAAATACTTGTCCGACACTTCAAAGCCGAGCGGCCGCACCAAGTGCAGCTTGCACCCCGTCGCGGCGCAGGTTCGGACGATATTTCCGGTATTTTGCGGGATTTCCGGCTCCACCAAAACAATATTGAACATTCTCTTTCAGCCTCACAAATTGATACGCATTTATTGTAGCGCAGTCTGAAAAAATTAGCAAGCGCACGGCCCGCCCCGCTTCAAGAAAATCCAAAAAACAGGGACTATTGTTGCCCTGGGGGAAAGTTTTGCACAAAAGATTTTAAAAAAACTTGACTTATTAAACAAAGTGTTGTATAATGAGCTTACACTGGTATCGAATTGTCTTATACCACATAAGGCAATCCGCTTTTAAATTGGATCACACTCACTACCCATATTTTTTCTCATTTGTTTTAGGAGAACGGCACGTCGTAAGGCGTGCCGTTCTTCTTTTTTATCAAAAAAAACAAATCCTTTCATACAAGTTAAACTGCCTACAAGGATGCAGAAAAAATACATTTTCTGATGTGAAGATTGTGGCAAAGGCCTGATAGGAAATTTTGCCGTGCATGGCAAAGAAAACTTTTACACAAAGCACTTACAATCTTTTGCGATTTTATAGCGCTCCTGTTGGGAACCGCCCTCCCGACAAACGGACAGCTCGTTTTGCTCAAACCGGATCCGGATTTTTTCAAACGCACCCTTTGGACGCGGCGGATTCGATAAAATTGCAATGCACAAAAAATGAAAGGGAAGGGCCCGGAGCAAAACCGAACCATTCCCCTTATTCCAGGATACTGTTGCACTGAAAATCTGCTGCACGGGCAACCGTATTTCTCCTGCTGCTTTTACATTGGGAAGAGAAGAACATTAAAAGTGCCTGTTTGCGCTTTATCCACCAACTTCACCTCAAAATAATATATTTTTTCGAACATCGAACTGCCAAGGTGATGCGTTATGGAAAAGTTTTCATCCGCACCGCCGCTGTCTGCCGCTACAATCTGCTTTCCGTTGCTGTCATATATGATGCCGTACGTATCCAGATCTCCCGTCGATTTGAAAATATAATCTTTTTCCTTCCCTTTCGGAACCGTGATCATGAAGAATACAGACTGCCCGGATTTTTCAATCGTAACGGGCGTAGGCGTATTCTCCTCGATTTTAATAGCAGTATCGAATCCTTTGCCGTCTTGCAGCTGTTCGCTCTCAAAACGCGCAAACAACACGGTTGCCGAACCTCCGTAAGGAAATTCTATCGGTTTGCCTTCATAGGCGGCATTGTCGTACCAGCCCCAGAAATACATTCCTGTTTTTTCCGTTTGCGGCTCCTGCGGAATCATAACAGCGGTAATGGCATCTACAAGCGTTCCGTCGGTAACAAAAGAATATTCGCGCAAAGTTTCATCGACGCCCTTCAAACCGTAATACACGGGAATCGAACCGGAAAACTTCGCATTCCAACCGGATTCCCAACCAATCGGATCTGACTCGTATGTCGTATAAATATATACGCCGTGCCCATAATGTTTGGCTGCCTCAATCCTTTCCACACTGTCAAAAAATACGATATGGATATAAGACAGCGAGCCGATAAATGTCGCTGATATCTCACTCACGGGGTACGTTATATTCCCGACCTGAATAGTTCGGGGAAGAGCAAAGATGTTTTCTTTGCCCATATAACGGTAGGCTTCCGCATATCCTTCATGCAAAATATAATGTACGCCATCCGCAAACGCATAAGTTTCAGGCGTTACGCCGTTTATACAGTAAATTGACCCTCTGTTCCAAAATTCACTCCACGTTTCCGGAACTTGTGCCGCTTCTATGCAAAACGTGCCTATATCCTCGTACTTGACGGAATTTTCTTCAAAATATTCAATGCTCGCCGGAATAAACACTGTTCTGCAACGCGCCGTTACCATAGCGCCTTTGCCGATCCGATTTACAGGGTATGTTTTGCCGCCAAAATCAATTCTTTGCGGCACAGAATATTCATCAGTTTGCGCATTGCACTGAACCAGCGTTGCCGTTTCGCCCTCGATCGCAAACAGCGCCTCTTCCGTTTCAACGATATTTTTCTCAACTCCCCAGTACACCCGACAGTTAACGCACCAATCCTCATCCCAGCCCGCGGGACGAGCGTCCTCGGATACAAAAACTTTTGCGTCCGTCGATATAGCCCCTTTGCCGATATAGCGGATCCCTTTGGGCAGCAGTATCGTATAACTTTCCCCACAACTTACATGCAAAGCGTTCTCGCCGATTTGCACCAAAGAACAGCCCTCTTCAAAAGTAAGCTCACTGATTGAATAAACGCTGTCTGACGCTTCCGCTAAAATGATCTTGATTTGAGATCGAATCGTCAACGGATCGCCCCAAGTGGAAACAGCGTCGAATCGCACAAGGACCAAATACGCGTTTTGCGCATTGCCGAGATAATTTGCATATCCGTCCACAGTATATTTCAGATTTTCCGTCCGGTGAAAAACGTTCGTACCGACATATTCCAGCGTATCGGGCAGCGAAATCTGTGTAAGATAATCCTTATACTCAAACGCATAATTACCGATCACTGTTACGGGATAATCGGCATCTTCAAAACGAACGGTTGCGGGAACGATGGTTGAAGAATCCTTTCCCGTATAGAGTAAAATCGCCGCATGGCCGTTTTGAACGCAGAACAAGAAATCGCCCTGTGTAAATATCTTTGCATTTTCAGCATCCCATATAACGTTTAATCCTCCGTTCCAATAATTACTCCAACCGTCAGGCTTTTCTTTCAGCGCGGTTGTAATAATTAAATCGTGCGTCTCTGTTTCATACTTGCTGAAAATGTCTCCGCTGATCACCTCTACCTGCTCGGGTACCGTGATCTCTTTTAACGCCTTACAGTGTGCAATCTCTATAATTTCATTCATAGACTTATATGCCATAGGCGATTCGTCCAAAGTTGCAACATTAATGCAAGTAGAATAAATCCCCTGCATTTCCTTTTGATACTCTTCCATCGTAAGTCTTTCAAATGCAGCCGTGCGGGACATCAACCTTCCTGCTCCGTGAGGCGCTGAAAAGTTCCAATCCTCGTTTCCCTTACCTATACAGATCAGTGAACCGTCACGCATATTGATTGGAATCAAGAGTTTTTGCCCGTTTTCGCAGAAACCGACCCCTTACGCAGTATCATTTCCTGAACGTCAATATAGTTGTGAATCGTTTGGAAGATCTCAATCGCGACCATACCTGTCTTTTCCAAAATAACCTCCGCCATTTTAGCACGGTTTCTTTCCGCAAACTTTTGGCAGATATCTACATCATGAATATATATTCTATCACAAATTTTTTTAATTTTATATTGGCTCATATAAGCTTTTATCAGCAACCAGATTGGCGGCAGAAATGATCGCCGCGTTTTTGATCTGCGTTGTCAGCATTTTTAAAGGCTTTTTCTTAATGGATTCTTTGCTCACGGTTTCTTCCAGCCATTGAGCAAATATATCTTCAAACTTATATACAATATCACCTGCAAAAACAACCGCATCAAAAGCAAAACAATTTACGGCGCTTATGATTACGCGGCTTAAATAAAAACGTTCCCTCTCTACCACCTTTCGGCAAATTTCATCTCCCGCCAAAAAACGGTCTGCTATAATTTTCCATGAAATTAGTTCGGGATTAAATCGTTGCGCATATTTTAACACCGCCGCAGAAGAAGCATACATTTCCGCACACCCGATATTGCCGCACCCGCACCGCTCTCCATTTGCATCTAAACATATATGACCAAATTCACAATCAAAACTCACTGAGCGATTGTCTAAATGAAGGATCACGCCGCTGCCCAATCCGGAATCGATTGTAAGTTCCAAAAAACTTTTGCCCTGAACCTCTTTATTATAAACTTCTTCCGCCCTTGCCGTTGCGTTGGAATTATTATCTAAACAAACCTTACATTTAAACCTTTTTTCAAAATAATCTTTTATCGGAAAAAAATCCCATAACTCCATATTCGGCACGCGAAGCAACATTCCTTTCTCTCTCTCCAAAGGTCCCGGCATCGTGATCCCGATCCCCAAAAACCTTCCCGACATATTTTCTTTCAGTTCATCGATTTTCAAACATATTTCTTCCAAAACACCTTCGGGCGCCATCTTTGCCGAAATCTCTTTCCGGAATTCCTTGCAGATATTCCCCGCAAAATCCACGATCCCGATCGTGAACGCGCGACGGGATATATTCAGTCCGATCATCCAGCCGTAGGAAGCATTCCATTTCAAGCCAACCGATTTTCTGCCGATCGCAGAGTCGTTCTTTTCCCCTTCTTCGATAACGCCCTGTTCCAAACACGCATCAATGATGACCGTTACGGCCGGTCTTGTAAGCCCCGTCAGCCTCGAAATTTCCGCTCGGGAATATCCGCCTTGCCGTATCAGCTTTAAAATTGCCGCCCTGTTGCGCATCTTCATCTCGCTTGCATTTAACGTCCGTTTCATTTCATCCTCTGAAAACTAATTTTAACTCATTATATAACATTCGATTTTTTTTGTCAATTGCATAAAAAAATTTGTAAAATCAGTTTACAAACTATTATTATTGTAGTATACTTGAGACACACAATTAGTTAAATGATTTAATTTTATTAGATTCCGAAAGGAGATGTACAGCGGAAATGAAATTAAATGTATTTCAAAAAGGCTTTAATTACTCGCAAGACGGTCAAGGCAACAGGCTGGTATACCATTTGCAGGGATGCAATATGCGTTGTCCCTGGTGTTCAAATCCGGAAGGCATGTTTTCCGAAAATCCCCTCTGCTCAAAGAAAAAACCCATGTACGAATACACGGCGGAAGATATTGTAAAAGAAGCGCATTCTTGCAAAATTATGTTCTTTGACGGAGGCGGCATCACTTTCACGGGCGGAGAGCCGACGCTTCAATTCAACGCCTTAAAAGGTGCTTTGATCGCTCTGAAAAAGGATGGCTTTCACACGGCGATCGAGTGTAATGCCTCCCACCCGAATTTACCCTCCCTGTTTCCGTATGTCGACCAGCTGATCATGGATTTCAAACACTGGGACGGCAAAACGCATCTTGCAATCACGGGGATCGGCAATGACACCGTCAAAAAAAATATTGAACAGGCATTTGCAAAGCACAAAAATGTACTGATCCGCACCGTGCTTGTCCACGGCGTAAACGATACCGTATCCGACGCCGAAAATTTTGTGTCGTTTTATAAAAAATTTGACACCGGCCACGCAAAATTTGAATTTTTACCGTATCATGAATACGGAAAAGAAAAGTGGCAGCAGTGCAACAGAGAATATACCGTCAAAAACGGATTTATTAAAGACGAAACTTTGAAAATCTATACAAAACTGTATCAGGATAACGGTTTGACCGTGGTACGCACCTGAATATTAAATCATACTTCAACCAATTCATTCCATAGGAGGGAAATATTGTGAACATCAATGAAATTTATTCACCGGAACTTTTACAGAAAAAAGCAAAGCAATTGTTTGCCAATGAGCGCAGCATCAAGCGCTTGGACGGATGGTTTTTAATTCGTGAAATAAGCACTCAATTTGAACAGGCACATTCTAAATTGCCCGCAATCGTCAATGCCGCGGGCGCACTGGCGGAAGTATGCCGAAAGCTGCCTCTTTCATTGGACGAAAATGCAATTTTTGCAGGCACGCAACGCGACGCCTTTGCAAAAAGCTACGCACTTATTAACCCAAATTTCCGCGTCAGTACCTTCAACGGTTACTGCGACCCCACTGCCGTTTACGGCGATATTGAACCGAATGAAGAATTTAGCCAACAGCGCATTGAAGCGGTAAAAAACGCCAGTGCACAAACGGACTATGTTAAAACATTGAAAAAAGTCTACGCCGATGCGGAAAACGATACCGAAGAAGTTGCATACTTTATTGAACAGGTTACGGGACATCTGATTCCGGATTTTAAACCCGCACTGAAACACGGGCTTTTGTTCCTGATCAAAGAAATTGATACAAAACTAGCCGCTTGCAACGATGAAGACAAGAAAAATACCTATACCGCAATGAAAATAACGCTGGAAAGCACTCTCGTATTGGCAAAGCGCTATGCCGCGATTGCCGAAGAGCAGCGCAAAACCGCAGACGAACAGCGTAAAAAAGAATTGGATCTTCTTATTGCCACCTTACAGAAAGTTCCGGCGCACGGCGCGGAAAATCTGTATGAAGCAATTCAAAGTTTCCTGCTCTTGTGGCAAATGATGTGCATGGAGCAGGCGCCCAATCCCTTTGCTTTTTCCGTCGGAAATGCCGATCGGATCTTCGAACCCTACCGCGCTATGGAAAATACGGACCGCACAACGGCGGCAGGACTTTTCAAACATATGCTCGTTTTTTACAACGTAGGCGACAGAAGCTGGGCAATCTCGCAAAACCTGATCGTGAGCGGAAAATCCAACGATGGGAAGGACTTGACCAATCTCTCTTCCTACGCACTGCTTGACGCTTACTACGACATGAATTTGCCCCAGCCGATCTTATCCGTGAAACTACATAAAAACAGCCCCAATCAACTTTACGAAGAAATGGGCCGGTTCTTCTTTACGCCCGGTTGCCTTACCCCTTCCATCTTTAACGACGATGCGGTATTTCCGACCCTACTTCGCTCGGGCGTCGATGCCGAAGATTTGGAAAATTATTCGATTGCAGGATGCCAGGAACCTTTAATCATGGGCAAGGACAACGGCAATACGACCAACAGCTGGCTGAATATGGCAAAAGTTTTAGAACTTACGCTCAACGACGGTAAATCCCTGATCACCGGCAAAAAAATCGGAAAATCGTATGAAGAAATGGGCGTTAAAGGCGGAATCAAAGAAGTTTTAGAGAATATCCGCCCGCTCTTTTACAAAAATCTTACTTATTTCACCGAACGCATGGCAAAAGCCGCCAACGGCGCATCCGAAGCCGTATCCAAATTGCCCGTTCCCTTCCTTTCCTGCTTTATGGGCGGGATCGAAAGCGGGATCGACACGCGCGATATCCATAAACAGGGCACCAAATACAACGGAAGCGGCTGTCTGATCCACGGCCTTGCCGTCGTGGCAGATTCCTTTATTGCAATCGACTGTCTGCTGAAAGACCGGCCGCAAGATTGCAAGCGGCTGCTAAAAGCCTTGCAGACCGATTTTAAAGAAGATCCTGAACTGCGCGATTATCTGCTCGCTTGCCCAAAATACGGCAACAACCTCGATGCGCCCGATGCGGAAGCTGCGGAGGTCGCAACAAAAGTTTCGGCGCTGGTCGCCTCTCAAAAAAACTATTTGGGCAATCCTTTCCGTCCCGATTGGAGCAGTCCTACAACGCATTTGTTGTACGGCTATTGGGTGGGGGCCACGCCCGACGGAAGACATTCCCGCGAAATGCTCGGTTACGGCGTAGACCCGCTCTTCGGAGAAGCCACCAACGGGCTCGGTTTCCGACTTCTTTCCACACTGAAACTGCCCTTCGAACGGTTCAACGGCGGTTATGCTTCGCACCTCGGCTTAAATCCGAACTATTTCAAGAGCGCAACATACCAAGAAAAAGGAATGGAATTCAAAGCGAAAATCTTTAACCCGCTGTTCTTCAGCTGCGCAGAAAATAAAACGGCTCCCTTCTACGTATACTTTAACATCACGACGCCCGATATGCTGCGCAAAGTTCTCGCCAATCCCAAAAAATATGCGCCTAGCGGCGTATATATCATGCGCATTCACGGCACTTTTGTCAACTTCCTCGATCTGTCTCCCGAAATCCAGCAAGACATTATCAAACGTCTTGATCTCGGATCCACTACCTGCTGAAAAGAGGTGATCTATGAAAATTATCGGTATAGATATCGGCACCACTTCCGTCTGCGGCGTCGTTGCCGATCCCGAACAGGGAATGCTCTTGCGATCCGTTACGCTCGCCAATGACAGTATGATCCCGTCGCAAGATAAGTTTTCCCGTTTCCAAAATCCCGAACGCATTTTTGAAGTCTGCTCCCGCATCTATCAGGATTTCATCAAAGAATTTTCCGACATCAACGCCATAGGCTTCACGGGGCAAATGCACGGCATCGTGTATCTGGACCAATCGGGAAACCCCGTTTCTCCCCTGTATACATGGCAGGACGGGCGCGGCAGAGAAAAGTATGACGATACGAAAACGTACGCTCAGGAGCTGTCGCAGAGAACGGGGTATAATATGGCAACGGGGTTCGGCCTGACTACCGCATTTTATAACCGACAAAAAGGGCTCGAACCAGACAATGCTGCAAAGATCTGTACGATCCACGATTTTGTCGCCATGAAATTCTGCGGCAAAACTTCGCCAATTCAACATAGTTCCGATGCCGCAAGCTTTGGCTTGTTTGACTTGAAAAGCCTTCGTTTCGATATGAGTGCCGTTCAAAAAACGCAGTGCAGCGAAGATCTGCTTCCCCTCGTATCGGCAAAATTTTGTTTCATCGGCGAGACGAAAGAACGCATCCCCGTCTGTATCGCCATCGGCGATAACCAAGCCAGCGTACTCGGTTCGATGTGCGAAAACGGTATCCTCGTCAATGTCGGCACGGGAAGCCAGGTTTCCGTTCTTTGTGATCGCTATCTTCCCGCCGAAGGAGTGGAATACAGACCTTTTTCAGACGATACATATCTTATGACCGGCTGTGCGCTCGCAGGAGGCTATTCCTATTCCCTTTTGAAAAACTTTTTTTTGCAGACTTTTGCTATGTTCGGCATGCCTCTGCCCGATCAAACGTATGACAAAATGAATGCGGGTGCATTGGCAGTAAAAAACACATCCGATCCCATAACGTGTATGCCCTATTTTTGCGGCACCCGGGAAAATCCGGACCTCCGGGCGTATTTTCAGAATATCAGCGCAGATAATTTTTCACCCGAACAGCTCACGCTTTCCGTATTGAAAGGGATCTGCGAAGAGCTGTATCGCTTATTTGAAAATTTTCGTCCGCTGTTGCATACACAGCCCACTCGAATTGTCGGCTCCGGAAACGGAATCCGCAAAAATACCTTGCTCGCAGAAATTTTTTCCGAACGCTTTCAGATGCCGCTGCTTATCCCGAAATATGAAGAAGAGGCTGCTTTCGGTTGCGCCTATTCTGCCTATGCCGTACTCAAAAATAAATCCGTAAAGCAGATCCAAAGTCTGATACAATACCAGTGAGGTGAATCATGAGCGAAAACTATCCCGTTTTATCCCGCCCCGTTTTTTTTGACCGTAACCGCGTTTTCCGGGTCTATCGGGGCGGAAAACTGTTTCACGATTTCTTTGGGGATCCTCCCGAAGACGGGAACTACCCCGAAGAATGGGTAGCCAGCCAAGTCAAAGCATTGAACCGCGAGCAAGCGTCCGAAACGGAAGGACTTTCCTTCGTCGAAGGCACTAAAATTCCCTTTTCGCAGATTATTCTAGAAAATAAAAAAGAAATGCTGGGCGATACCCCTCAATTTGATATCTTAGTCAAACTTTTAGACAGCGCCATTCGTCTGCCGATCCAGGCACATCCCGATAAACTCTTTTCGCGTAAATATTTCCACAGCGAATACGGAAAAACAGAAATGTGGTTAATTTTACAAACAAGACCCGATGCCTGCATTTATTTCGGTTTTAAAGACAAAATCGACAAAGATATCTTTTCAAAACTTGTAGAGGAAAGCTATACGAATAAAGACGCTATGGTACCCTACCTGAATCGGATCGATGTACGGCCGGGAGACGTTTATCTGATTCCTGCCAAAACCGTCCATGCGATCGGGGCAGGTTGTCTGATCTTAGAAGTACAGGAACCTACCGATTTTACCATTCAACCGGAATATTGGTGCGATGATTATCAACTCAACGAATACGAAATGTATCTCGGACTCGGCAAAAATATCGCGCTGGATTGTTTCGATTACGACAAGTTCGGGACAGTTATCGCCGATGCGGCTAAAAAGCAGCCTCGCATCCTTTCAACGAAAGACGGCTATCTGTACGAACAGCTTATCGGAAAAGAAGATACTCCCTGCTTCAGCGTTTTTCGCCATACGCTCAGCAACTCCGAAACAGTTCTATCTTCCGCACCCTCCCTGTTTATCGTTACCGAAGGCTGCGGCGCTTTATACGGTAAAGACTATTCGCGTGTAATTCGGAAAGGCGATTATTTCTTCTTACCCTATTGCACAAACGGGAACTTTATGTTACAAACAAAAGAAAAATTATGCCTCGCAGAATGCAAGGCGCCCCTTTGAGCCTGCTTCTTCGCCTGTAATCGAACGGCGCGGACGTTTTAAACGGTTTTTATAAGAAACGATCTTTTTTTAAATACGCTTTTGACGCTGTGCCCTATCGTAACCGATCTTTTTGTTTCAATTTTATTACGTATTTCAGACAGGCGGCTGAACAAATTGTTCAGCCGCCTGTCTGTTTCAAGTTTTTAACTTTTCCTGCTTTTATTTAATTTTTACTGCTTTTATGGTTTGGATTTCAAAAGGCGTAAAATGTAAGCACAGCGGATCGGAATAACTTTCCTGTACTTCTTCCGTCAAGGATACGCCGTAAAATTGATAGGCCCCTGTTACCGCCCGTACGCTTACATCCGTGCTGCGACCTCGATATTCATACAGCCGCAAAATGATTCCCGTTCCGTCTTCGCTCGGTTTTACCGTTTCCAGAATAACGTCTCCATCGATCCGGAACGGCAATGCATATTCCCGATCGGAAAGGACGGGAGGATATTCATAAAGATAGCTTTTTGCGATCACATCGGAATCGTACGTCCCGTTTGCATGAACATAGTATGCAAAATCCACGCGATGTTCACCGTCGTCCAAATCTTCCGCAGGAAACTGCGTACTCCTGAGCGCACAGAGCGTCAGCTTGCCGTGAACGGCTCGGAAGCCGTACTGGTAACGGCTTAAAACCGCCAATCCGAAATTTCCTTCGCACGCATCGACAAAATGATGCGCACAAAATTCCGCGCGCGCAAAATCCCAGGAATTGTTTACCAGCGCCGAACGCTTTACGCTGCCGAACTGCGTGCCGGCAACAACTTCCGTATAAGAAAACGCAGGCGTAGCTTCAAACAACAAAATTTTATGCTTTTCTTTCCAAAGAATATCGTTTTCAAACTCAATCACACCGTCTTTCAGGATAATCTTTTGACAAATCTTTGAATTTCCAAAGCGCAGAATTTGCTTTCGGTACGGATATGCGTCCGCTCCGACCTCTACGTCCGACACAGTGAATCCGTGCGCCTCACAGCGATCGAAATTGTCGTCTAAGTCCCATGCGTCGTTATTATCCGCATAGATATTTGTTCGGCAGGGAGCGCTGAGAGCCTCTCTCTTTTCCGTTTTGGAATACAGAGAACTGATATTTCCGTTTTCATCAAACCGGACGCGCACAAAGGCATCTTCCAAAATGTTTTTATCGGGAATTCCGGCTTTGGCGGTTTCTTCCAGTTTTGCCGCCGCATACGGCCCCATTTGTACCCGATATGCTTTGCCCTGCACCATAACCTTTGTATCTGTCGGGAATGCCGTAACGTTCAGCGCTATTTTTTCTTGCTTCCCCGTAAACGACCGGATCTGATCATCCAATTTTTCATGCAATTCCCGATAGCGTGCCAAACTTTCGTTATATACGCGCTTGATGGACGATCCGGGCAAAATATCGTGAAATTGATACAACAGCAATTCTTTGACGATCGTTTCATACTCCGGAACAGTTTTGCAGGTGAGCGCGCTCAGATAATCCAATACGTGCAGCTGCTTTTCTGTGACTCTATTATAATATTTATTGCGTGCCGCCGAAGTATACGTCCCTTGATGCCTTTCAAAATACAATTCGCCCTTATAGACGGAAAGTTTTTCTCTGTCTTTGTTCAAATCAACGAAAAATTCATGGATTTTTGCATTTCGGATGACGGGCAGTCCGCTCAGATTCTGTTCGCGTTTCATCCGCTCCAGATGATCGTTCCCCGGTCCGCCGCCTCCGTCGCCGATCCCGTAAAGGATCACCGCCTTATCGATCTTGCCCCGTTCCAAATAATTTCCCTGCGCCGCAAGCACGACCGATGCATTGACGGGCGAATTGTAATTCCCTTCCGGAGGCATATGCGCCAAGAGTTTGCTATCATCCAAGCCTTCCCACAAAAAGCTGTGATACGGGAAATGGTTGTGTTGGTTGAGGCAGATCTTGATGGTCAAAAAATTATCCAATCCCGATTTTTTTGCTATTTGCGGCAGAGCTACGCTATAACCGAAGACATCCGGCAAAAACAACTGATTGACAGTGAATCCAAATTCCTCTTTATAAAACTTTTTTCCGTAATAGATCTGACGGATCAGACTCTCGCCGGAAGGAACGTTGGTATCGCTCTCTACCCACATACCTCCGACCGACTCGATCCTGCCTTGTCTGATCAGGTCTTTGACTTTGCCGTACAGAACGGGTTCATCCTCTTTCAGCCATGCCAACATCTGCGGCTGGCTCAAAGCGAATAAATAGTCCGGATATTTCTGCATTTTTTCTACCAGCGTAGCAAAAGTACGAACCACTTTCCGATGCGTTTCCCGAATCGGCCACAGCCAGGCAAGATCGATGTGCGCATTTCCGATCGCATAGAACGTAAGATCGGGCGTACCGTTTTTCTTATCCAATTCGACGCGCAGCACTTCCCGCGAACGGGCGATCTCCTCATCCGTATAAGCAAACAGAATGCGGTTTACCTCTTCCAAAGCGTACATTATCGAAAATTTGCGAGGCGATGTATCCGGAAGAACGGACATCAGTTCGAACAAAACCTGATAATCGTACGCAAGATCCCGTACATTGTCGCGGCAAATGCAGATCTCCGCCCGCTCCACCGTTCCGCCTTTAAAATTGCCGAACATATCGTTACAGCCGGCATCGATCCAAAACGCAAAAACTTCTCCGCCTATTGCCTTTTCCGTCAAATTATATGTTCTCTTGCCGGGAACACCCACTTCTCTGCCGTATTCGCAATTGACGTTGGTAAGGCCGCGCAGAGCTTCTCCCTTTTCGTTAAACAGGCAGCCTTCTCCGTTCAGATCGATGCGTGCGGTCAGCTTTTTGCCAGCGCAGCTTTGCGGCACCTGCGCCCGAATATAGAACCAGGCGCAATCCCAAAGATCGCCCCATTTTTCTCCGGCAACGATCTTACGATAGGTCAAACTGTGCCTTTTGACAAACGGCACCGGCTCTTTCGACCAACCGTATTCCATGGAAAAATCGCAAACTTTTTCATAGACTCTGTCCTTGATCTCAAATAACAAGCGATGCAATACCCTCATCGATGTCTTTGTTTCATGCGGGTTCATGCAATTCACCCCCGCTTTGAAATTTTATCCCAAGTTTCAAACACGGTGCGGACATTTTCCGGCTTTGCACCCCATCCGAATTCACACTCTGCAATACATCCGCCGTTCGCCCACAGCGCATCATACACCGCGCGAACAGCTTCACGCACATCTTCGCTGCTTCCGTACGGCAATATATGCTGCCTGTCAATTTCACCCCAAAATGTGATCTTGCCTCTGAATTGGCTCAGATTCTCAAATCCCATACAGAAAAGCTGACAGTTGAGCGCATCCAGGCCCAATTCGATCAAATCGGGAATCACCGACAAAATATAGCCGTCCGAATGCATGAAGATCTTTTTCCCTGCACGGTGCGCGATATCGATATAATCTTTATACAGCGGTTTAAAAATTTCCCTCCACATTTTCGGATCGATCAAAAGTGAAGTCTGGCTCCCCCAATCGTCCATAAATACCAGCGAATCGACGTTGGAAGTCGCCCATTTTTCCAGCAATTCACAGTAAAAAGCATGTAATTTTTTAATAAACTCCATCATCTTCGGAGGACGGGTAATAAAATCGATAAAAAGGTTCTCCGTCCCGCGTATAAACTGCAACTGTTCGAACGGACGAGCGCAATGCCCCGCCATTGTAAATTTATCTTTTGCAAATTTTTCTATGTTCTCGTTTACTTCCTGAATATCGAATTCCAACCATTCGTACGGGATATGTACTTTCTCGCAATCGGCCCAATCTTCATCCTGCACAAGCGGCTCTTTGCACTCGCCCTGGATACCACGCTGTATATTGACAAATTTACAGCCGTACGCATCGGTATATTCTCCCACCTCAAACAAATCCCCTTTTTCAAGCGGAGATTGCTTTACTCGGCAGCCTACGCTGATAATATCATCCGGAAAGTCTTTGCGGATGCAGTCCAACTCCGCAGGATACGTGTTTACTGCCCAAGGCAAAAGCCATAATTGCCGCGGTGCGCGATCGGGCCCTTCGTTTGCCAATGTCTTTAAAATTCTCTCTCTTGATGTCATTTCCATTACTCCTCGCTCATTTTATGCCGCAGCCGCACGGCGGCGGCTACGGCAGATATTCAGCATCAAATCAATTCAACGGTATGCAAGAATACTCTATTCCATTCAGACAAAGAACGGCTGATTTCGATCATAAGCAAGATATCGCCGCTGATTTCGCTGTCAAAATCGGTCGTCGTCGCACAGAATTTACTCCAATCCATAGCGGCGGAAGCATTTTCCTGTCCGTCGAAAATATTATACCAATCACCGGTAAATGCGAAACTGTTCGTTGTATAATCGTAAACGCGAACCCGGATCATGACGTCTTTATACGTACCGTCATCGTTTTTCGCCCCGTAAGATCCGGCCAGAATACGGACCCCGTTCAGTTGCTGCGCATTGATCCGCACGCCGACACTCGTATTCCATACGGCATCACTGGTTCCGTCTGCATTCACCTGCAACCAGATGGAATTGTCCAACGCTTCGTTATTCGTATTCTCGATCGAACGCAAGCAATTCCAATGTCCGTTATTCCCCGCTTCAAACGTGAGTGCGTTTGTATCCGGAACGGTATACGTCTCGAAATATTGCATCGCCTCTAAGTCATATCCGAGCGTAGCCTCATCTGTGCTGCGCGCTGCCGAAACAAAAGCAATTTTTTCGACCGTCAGGCCGGCATCCTGCTCTTCCGTAAACATTTCCAGCAGGATCGCAACTGTCCCGCTGAATGCGCTGGGAGCTTGCTTCCTTGCAATTTGGATCACGCGATCCTCCCCTGCGGAGAGTTGTACGGTTTTAACGATCGTCGCCGCATACGAACCAAAATCAACGCTGCGAATACGGAAAACTACATCTTTATCGATTCCCGTCAGATAGATGCGGAAATATTCATACGAAGCAGGTATAGCAATTTTAGCCGCAACCGCCGCATTGGCAAAGCCATATTCTTCATCTGCCAATGCCGCTCTCTCAAATACGATCCCGTCAGCCGACGCGGCGGTACCGCGGACATTCTTAAAGCCGTTGTAATCACTTACGAATGCGATCGGGGTGTCGAGAACCGGAGCAACCAAGTCATAATTGTCATAAATATCGTCAATATTGATACCGTCTACCCTGTTCTCTGCGGGCGACATAGGCGAAGAACTGAAATGAATATAGTTGACGCGAACGGAATTGCCGACATCGAGATAATTTTTGCATTCAATGACCAGCAAAACTTCTTTGCCACGATATTCTTCCGGAATTTCGGCTTCCGAAATCATTTCGGTCGCGGTATACGGATGTGTGACAGGGACCCATCCCTCTCCTGCATTCACGCGCGTCGTATCCAACGAACGGGGCGAAACGCTGATCGGAACCAAACCGTTTACGTCATCATACAGAGAAACGCGGCAAACTACTCCGGCATTGGTTACATAGCCGACAAAATAATTCAGTTTCAAACTATCGGAAGGCACTATGAGTTTGCAATACATCGCTACGCCCGTAAATGCCTTGTTGTCCTCCGCGCTCAATCCGGTTTCAAAATCCATGCAAGCGCCGAAGCCGTCATAATAAGCAATATTGTTTTTACTCACGTCCGGTCTGGAAACACCTTTCCAACCCGACCAGCTGTTGCTCAGATTGAAGTTATCGGGCACTGGAACGGTCGCTTCATATTTATATGCATTCGCAAGATAGGTAGCCATATCCGCAACGTCGTCTTCCTGGTCAATCCGGAAAGACAGAATTTCTGCATTCGTTACTTCCGTATTGGCAGAAACATTATGGAATACCAAAACGCTTTCCGTACCGCACAGTTCTTTCGGGATCACCATTTGATAATTGGTCGTCTCCGAAACAACGCTAATTGTGCCGATCAAAGTTCCCTTATTCGAAGCGTCGTAAGAAAGAATATTGATTGTTGCATTCGAGCCGCGCGCCGAAAGTCGAAGCAATCTGTCGGAGTTATACGCACCGCCCTGCGAAGCATAATTTCCGCCAAATTTGCCGTCCCCTTCCGTCCAATAGCGCAATTCATAAGCGGGGAGACGCAGCTTTGCAAACGCATACGCGCCGGTAGGCAATACGAGCGCATCATTCTCCTCCGAATATTCGCCGCGCGTAAGCTGGAAAATACCCGCATCCTGCTGGAAATCTTCGGCCGCATAGTCCTGCGTTTCCAAGTCGGCAAAATCCGCAAAATCGATCTCCGTGGGATACACTACGATGACTCTTCGATCAAACGAATAGAGCACATTTTCTTCCGTTTGCACGCGGTTGCCTTCCGCGTCGACCGCTTCAAATCGTACCGTATACACACCGATCGCTGCTGTGTTTAACCCGCTTTTGTCCGCAATCACTGCGTCATATTCATTTCCGTCCTCATCCAACACAAAAATCCCGTTCAACAGCGTTTCATCGCTGACTTGTGAATTGATCAGGACGCTGATCGACGAATTCCCCGTAACCGTATATGTATGATAGGTCGTTTCTCCTTCACCCGGTTCCTCAGTATCTTCATCTGGACCCTTATCGGGGTCCTTATCCGAATCGCCAGGTTCTTCCTGACGACCCGGATCCTCGCCCGAATCCTTTTCGCATGCTATAAAGCTACATGCGATCGCTACGACAAAGCAAAGACACAACAACATTAAAATCAGTTTTTTCTTCATATTTTCCCCCTTAATTTATTGATATTTGATTTACAACAAATCCTCCGCGCATATTATTGCCGACAATATCCATTTCCAAGACAAGCGCGCCGCTCATGTTCTGTACGGAACCCAAATCCACGCTCGCATTCTTTTCGGCAATGGTATTGTAAGTCGTCCAATCGCAGAGCGTCAGCACTGTACCGTCTTCCTGAACGAAAACGACTCTGTACTGCGTATCCGTCGTAGCCGCTCCGAGCTTGGTCTCCGTGATCCTTTGGATCGTAAATTCCAAAGACTGTGCCGTTCCTACATCGATCCGACTGATCAGCCTTGCATTGTATTCGTTTGTAAGTTTCGGATACCGATTCAGCGCCTTGCTGATGATGCCTTCTTCGGAACGCCGTCCGAAATCATAGCCGTACAAATAGAATTTTCCGTCTTCTTCATAGGCCTCATCTTCCAAACCTCTGCCCCTGTCGGGCGTCCAAATCGCATCCGCAGCCGATGTCTTGGGCATCGTATTAAGATACTCCAAGTCAAACAGGTAACCCTGTTCATAATTTCTGTGCCACTTCGCAAAATTTGTATTATCCATAAAGACTTTTACGGATTCGCCTGCAGAAGCAATTTCCACAAAAATCTTTACATTTTTATTCGGTCCCCCCGTAATACGGTATGCATCCAGATTCATGCTCAAATAGGTCGGTTCATCCGTAATTTCTTTGTAGGATGAGGCACGAACCACTTTGCCGGTAGGTAAAATCATACCTAAACGAACCTTGGCCGTTTTTCCTTCCTGCGCATAGAACCACGCTCCGAATTTGAAATGCGTAAAATCGGTCGAAGAAGGCAGAGTATACCTCGTATAGAAGAGCGCGTCGGCAGCTCCGTTTGCCGAAACGGATGCGCTCGTCTGCGCAAACAGCGCTTGTTCGGTCGAGTCATAACCCGCCTCGTTTGCTCCTTCGTATTTCCAACTCTGCGCATCAGAAGAGAAGTCGCAGAGGACATTTTTGTTGTCCGAACTCAGAAGCGCGCTGATCCCCATTGCATCGAGCGGGTCGGTGCCCAACGTAATGTTGTCGATATACAAAATCTCTCCGTCGCCCTCTTTATACGAACCGTTGTGTTCGATAACAAAAATCACTTCTTTTCCGTTCAGATAGGACGGCAGTTCAAAAGTAATATCTCGCCAGTCGTTGTCCCCGATCTCTGTCCATTCAGTATTGTTGACCGTGTTTTCCATACCGGTCGTCAATCTTTCGATCACAAACTCGCCGTCATCATTTTTATAGAGGATGCGCACTCGATAATCGCAATCGTATCCATATGCCTCCCCTCGCGCAAAGAATCGGAAAATCTGCTGCCCCGCTTTCGGAACTAACAGCTTCGTATAGATCGCACTGTTAGGTAATTTATCTTCGTTACCGAGATCACCGCCGTCCAAACGGACACAATACCCTTCTCCCGACTCGGAATGCTGCACCTGCGTCGAATAAATCCAGGGTTCGCCGGAGAACGTAACGTTATCGTAGGTCTTTGAACCGATATATTTCTGCCAGCCTTCATAATCCTGATATGTATCGAAATTAAATTCATACTTATCGTTGAGCGGCGTTTCGTCCCAAATGATCGTCGGATCCAAATACTCGTCGACATCGTCGGGATAGTTGGTGTCCGCAACGACCGTTCTCTTTTGATCCACGTGCGGAACATTGTCAATGATCAGATCCATCAGCTCACCGGGCGATACAATCTCGATATGATCGTCCAGCTTCGAAACCATATTTGCCACATCCTGCAACGTCGTAGACCAGCAATGTACTTTCAAAAGCGTATATCCGTTTACGGAATCGTTGTCGGCAGGCATGCTGTTCAAGCGATGCGCCACCCGTCCTGCCGTATCCGTCCAGAACGCTTCGCCGCAGCCGAGAATAGGTTTGCCGTTCTGCCAACGAAGTTCTCCGCCGGCTTTGTAATAATCGGCGTCACGCAACATAAAGATACCTTCGATATCCGGCTGTTTTGTGAAATAGTCCAGCGATTCCATATCAAAGACGGTTCTGTCGAGGATTTCCAAATACCGAAGATCGGACCTGCGCATATACTCATTTGTTGCCTCGGCTTCCCGTTCCAAAGCGCCCGGATACAGCGGCAGATAATAGGAAGGATACGTCGTATATACACCGCCTACGCTCGCCACGAAATAATCATACGGGGAACAGGTTTCATATTCGTACCGCATGACGGCGGGCAAAAGATCTGCCATCACACCGGATGTGGTGTATCCCATTTTAAAAGGATTGGCCGCGCGCAGCTCTTTGTTGGCAGAATATCCAAGATACGCTTCATCAAAATTGAACGTCGTCTGATGCCAGGAAACATTGTCTCCGTCCGTAAGGACCATTGCAACATAATGCTTGTTCGGATCGGCCTGTATCTTTTGATCCTGATTCCTCTGTTTGAACGCTTTTTTACCCTGACTCATAAAGACTGTCAGATTGTACGAATAGTTGGTCGTGATGAGTCCAAAACCAAAACTTGCATGCAATTCCAGCTGATTCCCTTCGCTGATAGAGCTCCACCCCATCATCACTGCGCCCGGATCAGGATAATGCTGTTGCAGTTTTGTTGCAAAAGTATCGTTTTTGTTTTGATAAATTGCAGTATACTGTTCATCGATAAAGAGCGCTCCGATTGCAACACCGTAATCGCGGTTGTGCGGGAAAGTGTTCGGCACCGTAATGATCATGTCGGGATCCACTTCATCTTTGAACTCGTCGAAAGCATCTTCGTCATTCCAACCGACGACGCTCATTGCCTGTTCGTATCCAAGCGAATCAAATGTTTCCGCCAGACAAGCGTCCACGGCAAGATATCCGGTAACGCCCGCAGCCGTGCAGGCAGCATTGTAAGACTCTTTTCCTTTTTTCGTAACAAAACCGTCGCTGTCCGTCCCGTCGATAAATTCTTGTTGATACAATACATATCCCGGTTTGCCGCTGTCCGTTTTTGCTACTTCGCCGGCAAATTTCTCCATCATCTGAACAAACGGAGTTTTCCCGTTTTCCTCTTGGACCTCTATCGCTTCCAATCCGTCATATTCGACCATCTCTTCCAGCCACACGCGATTCGCATCCGGATCGGTACCGCCTTCCACGACGTTCAAATAAATCGTCTCTTTTGCGTTGGGGTCTTTCATGATCAGCCCCTGCATTACCACCAAGGATGCCAGTTCACTGAATTTTTCCAATGTCGCAAACGCGGGTTTCACTTCGCCGAAATCATATGTAAGTACATAGACTTTTTCAACTTTCGGCATGTCCTTTACAAAGCTGAACTGTACATCCGGATCTGCCACTTCCGATTCTTCCCAACGATCCCAAGATTGGGATGTGGAAGGCGGATCCACAGGCTCTTTCGTGTCGTCGGGCATATCATCTTTCGGTTTTTTCTCGCACCCCACCAAAGTACAGGAAAAAAACAGCATAAGCGCCAAAAGACACGAAAAAATCAGTTTCATTTTCCTTCCCATTTTCATTGCTCCTCCTTATTACATCCCGCTCGGATAGTCTGTGCTCGGAAACTGTGTCCGAGTCGCATCTACATGCGGAACATTTTCCACTATTAATTTCATCAGCTCGCCCGGTGTAACCACCTCAATGTGCGGCGCCAGCAATTTCACCATTTCTGCCACTTCCGTCATCGGCGTCGACCAACAATGGACTTTGATGGCAGTATATCCATTGATTGAATGGATATCTGGCTGCAAAGAGCTGATCCGGAACGCTGTCCGCTCCGGAGTATCTTCCCACATTGCCTCGCCGATCCCCAAAAACGGTTTGTCATTTCTCCATTTAATATCTCCGCCCTGAATGTACTTGTTGGAATTTTGCAAAAAGAATGCCCCTTTTATGGATTCCTGACTGGAATACGCCTCCATGACATCCTCTTCGAATAATTTATCGTCGCACAGTTCCATATAACTCATGTCAGCCCGGCGCATATATTCCCCCGTCCACTTCGCAACCTGCTGCAATGTCGCATCCTCAAACATGGACGAATATGTGGAAGCAATCCCCGACGTACTGCAGACAAAATAATCATACGGAGAAGTTTTTCTATATATGTAGCGCAAGATCGGAGCGGAAAGATCTACCATCATCGGTCCCATCGTCCAGCCCATTTTGAACGGATTTTCGGACCGCAGTTCTTTATTCATGGAATAATCAAACCACATGTTTTGGGAAAATACCGAACTCGTATCATGCCAAGTCAGGTTGTCGCCGTCCGACATGATCAATGCAATATAATGCTTATTCGGATCTGCCGTGATATCCGATTCCTTCGCGCGCTGTTTGAGCTCCGGCTGATACATGGATGCATGGACGGACATGTTATACCCGAAATTGGTGCAGACGAACAAAAATCCGAATTTACTGTGCAATGCGAACTGTTTCGTTTCCGTAAACGACGCCCAACCCATGATTACGGGAGTTGTTCCTTGCTTATACTTTGTTTCCAATTTTTTCTGCAAAGTAAAATTTTCTCCCGTCGATATCGCGACATACGCTTTATCTAAAAACGCACTTCTCGTGGCGATACCGATGTCGCGGTTCGTATCATAATAATTTGGCGTCGCGTTGATCACTCTGTCTGAAAGTTGGTCTTTATACGCATCGAATGCCCGCTCTTCCGTCCAGTTGGAAACATCCAACACTTCTTCAAAACCCCAGGAGATCAGCTTTTCTGCCAAAACCGAATCCGCCGCCAAATACCCGGTTGCGGAAGCCACCGTGCACGCCGCGTTGACGCATTCTTTTCCGTCACGGATCGGCGTTCCGTTCCAATCGACGCCGTCTTTAAATTCCTGCGTATATCGGATAAATCCGTACTTGCCGCTCGCCGTTTTTGCTACATAAGGGGCAAATTTTCGGATCGCCTGCTCAAAGATGCTTTGATTTGGCTTTTCCGTCAAAACCGCCGATTCTACCCCGTCAAATTGCTCCATCTCGTCCAAATAAACATCGTATCGGGTCCCTGAAACCAAAAGATACAGGTTTTCGGTCGCTCCTTCGCTCCGCGCCACGAATCCCTGCAATACCGACAACGCTACGATTTCACTAAAGCAAGTAAGGTCGTTATATGCACGCCCCGGAACGGTATAATTGACTACATACAGTTTCTTCGGCCTGGACAGATCGGACATCAGGCGCTCTTCCACCTTCCCGTTATCGGGACAAACGCCGTCAAAATCTTTCCAAATTTTTTCTTCGTCCGACGTTTGAGGGTCATCCTTATCAGGATCTTTCCCGTTCAGACCGGAATCTATATTCCCGGGATCCACCGGTCCGGTAGCCGGATCTGTTTTGCACCCGACAAAGAGCGTTGCAAAACAGATCAGAACGAGCAGTAAAGCCATTACTCTCTTTTTCAATCTTAATTTCCCCCTAAATTATTTCAAACCTGTCACGGAAATTCCCGACACAAAATATTTTTGAAATGCAAAATAAAATGCAATTACGGGCAAAAGCGCGATCATTGTAGCCGCCATGCGCAGCGTATAAGCATACGGATGATTCATCGCTCCGTCGATCACCGGCCGAAACAGTATCAATTTGATCTGTACCGAATCGTAAGGACTGACGCTGTTTAAAACCAATTGCGGCCAAAGATATTCGTTCCATTGTCCCGTAAAAGTCATGATACAATAGGTCGCTACGATTGGCATGGACATCGGCAAAACGATCTTACCGATAATGGTAATTTCTTTGGCGCCGTCTATCACCGCGCTCTCCAAAATAGAGTCCGGGATCGTATGCATGAACTGCTTGAATAGAAACAACCCGAAAATATTGACGAGCCCCGTAATGACGACCGCGATCGGCGATCCGTATAATCCCAGTTCCGTGATCAAAATATAGTTTGCCACCAATAAAATCTCGCCGGGCACCATCAGCGCAGACATAAATACAAAAAATAAAATATTTTTTCCGTGAAAGTTCTTTTTCCCAAAAATATAGCCGCATACAAGCGCAATCACCATACTGATAAAAGTGAACGATCCGGAATAAATCAGACTCCACAAAAATCCGCGCAACAAATCACTTTCTTTCCAAGCCAGCACATAGTTTTGAAAATTAAAACTTTCAGGCCAGAGATTCAAAGAACTCGTCTGACGAAAACTTTTCGGCTGAAAAGACCAAACAAGGCTCAAATAAAACGGAAATATTTGTAAAAATACGAAAAACACTAAGATCAATATTCCTATCACGGATCCGACCGTTATTTTCTTATTCATACACGATCGCCTCCCCTTTTAACCGATTCTGAATCAACGTCAAAATCATTATAATGACGAACAACACAAACCCCATGGCAAAGGATTGTGAAAAATTTGTTCTTGTAAACGCTTCAATATACAGCGCGTATACGGCGGAAATGGTGTAATCATTTCCCGGCGTATTCAACTGCATGGGCGCGATGATCTTGATCCCGTCCATTACGGACAGCAAAATGTTCAAAAATAAGACGGGCGACAAAAGCGGCAACGTAATGCGAAAAAACAAAATTGCTCTGGAATCCGTTTCCAACGACGCCGCTTCGTAATATGTACTGGGAATGGAGCGTAATCCGGCATAATAGATCATCATTTTCATGCAGAATCCTGTAAAAAACGGCAAAAACATGAGCGATGGCAACGCCGTTTTTTCGTTGATGAACCAATCCTGCGGCGGCAAATTAAATAATTTCCCGATAATGATGTTCAACGGTCCTGTTTCTGTCGGATTGAACAAAAACAGGGTGATCTGCGATCCGATCGCTGCCGAAACAAGCGAAGGCCAATACAGCAACGCAAGAAATGCCTTTCCCCCTCGCTTTACCCGCACGATCAGCGCAGCCATCAGCAGCCCGAAAAAATTATTGCCGATCAGCATTACAACCGTCCAAATAAAGGTATGTTTCAATCCGTTGATAAAATTGGCATTGCTAAAAATCTCTTTATAGTTTGCAAACCATACGAAATTGATCCCGCGCGAAGATACATACCGCATGTCAAAATCCGTAAGGCTTATATAAAAACCACGAAAAAATCCGTACAGAAAAAACAGGAAAAAAAGCGCAAACGGTATCGCCAGCAAAGCATAGCACGTCAAATCGTTCCTATACTTTTTCAAAAATTTTTTCATTTTCATTTTTGCCCATCCCCTCATCCTACGATTGCAGAATCGAATCAATTTTATCGCTAAGTGCTTCCACGACAACTTCCGGCGTATAAGCACCGCCTAACAATAATTGCGCTTGGCTCTTTTTGATCGCCGTAACAATATCCGGCCAATGCACCGTTCCGGGTCTGGGTCGGCCTAACATGAACTGCTGCTTAAATACGCTCCAATATTCCTGCCAGTCCTCATCTCCGTTCGTATAATACTCATCGTCAAAACCGTCCACCAGGGAAGGAAATACGTTCATACGCGTCATCATTTCCATGTGCGATTCGTAATCCGTTGTCAAAAATTTAACAAATTCGTATGCGGCAGGCCTATTCTCCGGCTTGCATGCGGACGTTACGGAAATCCCCGCAACTCCCAACGTCGAATAGGGTTCTATGTCGTCTACCATGCGCGGCATCATCGCTACTTTGATATCGCACTTCCCGTCATTATCCATATCCATGTCCTTGACAGAATCATAGACCCAAGACCCCATTTCCATAAAGGCCGTCTCTCCGGACATCGTAAAAGATTCTTCCAGATAAGGATAATATCCTATATACTGCAAAGCGCCGCTGGTTACCATATCCTTGACTTTCCGATAGGTTTCGATCCCCGCTTCGGTATTGACGGTACAAGCTGTCCTGTCATCGTTCAGCAAGCTGACCCCGTGCCGCTCCAGCCATCCGTTAAATAAAAAGACATCGTACGGATAATCCGCAGCGTTCAAAGGCATAACAAACCCTTTATACGGTTTTACTCCCTCCGCATTCTCGTAGTTATATACCGCTATGGATTGTTCCTTAAGTTCTTCGTAGTTTTTCGGCGGCTGATAATCCTCTCCGAAAACTTCCCTGCAAATTCTGTCGTTATACATCAAAAGCGTAATGCTGGCATCATACGGGAATCCGTAAACGGAATCCCCGATCCCCATCGCTTCCCATGTCGCAGGCAAAAACTTATCCGCTTCCATTTCGGAAACCTTTCCTTCCGTCATCGCATCCAGATCAACCAACAATCCCGACTCGCCGAGCGATTGTATGTATACATGATCCAGCCGCACGATGTCCGGCGTCGTATTATTCAAATAGGAAAGGTTCAATTCATCGTAATATTCCGCATGCACCTTTTCGCGTACATTGATCTTAATATTTTTATAAATTTTGTTGAATCTTTCAATTGCGTGCTGCAACGGTTCTGCCATATAATCCATCGGAGCCCACCAAATCGTCAGCTCTCCCGACATATTTATATCTACATTTTCCGGATCATAGCGAAAATTTGAATTGTCTACCATGATTTTAGGTGTACATGCGCATAGGATCCATAACAATGCCGCTATGACAGCTATCAACGATATTTTTTTCAACACTCTTTTCCTCCTTACATTTCTTGTTCCTTATTTATCCAAAATATATTCCCCTCAAAAAGTGAAAAAATATATTTATTACGCTTCTTTGCTTCCCTAAGACCTATCGCTCTTTCTAAAAAATGCATTTTTTTACATATTTAAGCAAGAAAAACGTTTTTCTTATATACAAAAAATATAACTCGACTTTACAAACGAAACAGAATATACAACTCATGACCTCAAATTTTAAAATCGCTGGAAACATCATAATGTATGGTGCTCTTATTCACCACATAATGATTCGAAATTTCTTTATCGTTTAAAATATCCAATAATAGAGTGCTGGATTTAATTCCGACATCTTCAAAATCCGTAAAGACCGTCGTCAATTTCGGTTCAAATTCATCTCTTTCCATTCCACCGAGAGACGCGACAGCAATATCTTTTCCAACTGTTAAGCCCTTTTTGTTTACAAAGCCATATACGGCTCGCGCTGCAATATTCGATTCGGTAATGCATGCCGTATAAGAAAACTCCTTCAAATCATTGAGCGCCGCCAAGGCACTTTCTTCGGTGGAAGGTATATTGATTATTTTGCATCCTTCCATTTCCAAGTTCATCTTGGAAAAAGTTTTTATAAATCCTCTTTCACGGTCGCGATTGATTGTAAAATTTTTCAACCCGTTCAAAAATAATATCTTCCGATGACCGTTTAACAACAGATGTTTCGTGATCTCAAACGTATTATTTTCATTTTCCGAGTCGACATAATATACGTTCTCGGACATTTCCTGCGACGGCGCGCCGATCAGAACATATGGCGTACCGTCTTTCTCCAACTCCTTGACGCGGAAATCATTTTCGATCGGAGCAAGGATGATGGCGCCCTCCATTAACCCTCTGCCCGTCAGGAACACTTTCGTCAAGTCATTCTGTTCCAAAATATTAAAATATAAAATCGGAGAGTATCCTCGATGTGCGGCCGTCAGACTGATCCCTTTTAACAAATCAAAATAAAAGTCATGAAACATATCTTTCGTCGTTTCCAAAAATACGCCTATCACTTTTGTTTTTTTTGTAACTAGCGAAGCTGCTACGATATTATATTTATAATTTAAACGGTTGCATGCATCCAAAACTCTCTTCGATATCTTTTCGCTGACAAATTTTTTATTGGAAAGAACATTGGATACCGTGGATACAGCAACTCCCGCTTCCCGCGCGACATCAACTATATTTGACATATTTCCTTCAAAAAAACGCTTTTCTTGTGAATTATGGTAACATAGAAATATATCTTTGTCAATACTCTTTTTAAAAATTTTTTTTATTTTTTTAGTACTGCCGCACATTTTCATGCATTTATTTTCTGAAATTTCATTGTCAGTTTCGTCCCTATCGTTTCTCCCGCACCAACAGTCTTTAAGCGAAAGCTTTCGTCGAATTCCGTCGTCGCAGGTTCAAACCCTACCGCGTAATCTACGCTAGCCATACTTTTCCATAAAATAAAATGATCCAAGCTTTTCCTGTCCACAAGAGAGTAAACTTTCTATTTCTCTTTTCGTTATATAGAGAAATTGGCAGCTTATACAAAGTCAAATAAAAGCACGTTTTTTCGCGACAAGCTTCCGGTTCAATGATCTCCCTCCAATTTGTCTCATCCTTTAGAGCCCATTTATTCCGAGGTCTTCTTCACATATAATTATTGCCCCAGCATCCCACATAAGAAAACCGATAATGACGTAATAGAGCAGACAACACTTCTCATCTTTAAACCAACGCTTTTCAAGCCTGTCGGAAATTTGCAGTTCTTCTGAATTGATCTTTAACGATATTTTTCGCATTATTACCAAATTTTACAGAATAACTCTGTCAAAGATATCTCTGCTTCAATATAAATACTTTCTTCGCTACATTCGGAACGCATAATGACTGCAGGCGTATTATGAAGGGAGCCATGTGTTTCAAATCCTTCTCTAAAACCAATATTTTCTAACCCGCAAAACAACATGAGATTCGGAAATTCTTTTCTGATTTCGGCATGGTTCATTTCAACCGCACTTTACTGAATGGGTTTTAATACAGTTACGCCAATTTCCTGCAAATCTCCTATAATTGGACGAATACTTCCGCAAGAACGAAAAGCAACAGGCAATTCAGGGCGTATTTTTCGTACTTTCCGGATAATTTCCGCATATCTGGGATTAAAATTCGTACGCCAAACTTCCGGTGAAGCGATTATACTTTGTTGTGTACCAAAATCATTACCCAACCAAATCCAATTACATCCCATTTTTAAAGCTCTACAAGCAGTTTGCATGGTAAAATCTTTAATTTTATCCAAAAGAACAGTCGCTTCATCGCTTGCCATCATCATATCGACCAAAAGATTTTCCATGCCGCGAAGAAGATACGCTGGTTCAAAAAGAAGACTAAAAACATCCCCTCCGATAAAATGATCGGGATATTTTTTCAACAAGCCTTCTACCCCCCTTTGAATCTGCATTTCGATGCACTATCGAGGAAAGGATATTTTTCTATTTCCTCCGCAGTCAAATCCGATAGGAGATGTACAACCGCCGTATTATACTCGCCGTCACGGTTCCAAGCAATACCCAATTCATCAATAAAGGTTTTCCGCCTTCACAATGTACTGATTTTGGTTGATGACTTTATACAAAAGGTGTATTTGTCGCTGAAGATTGTGCTCAATCCTTGTTGGACTTCGGCGCGAAACGTGTTATACTGTATGTAATTGCAAAGACGAGGGATGAAAAATGATTTCGAAAAGTGCGACGCTTCTCTATGCCGCAAAAAAGGAGGGCATTATAAAATCGAATGCGCATTTTTGGCGTGAATATTCTTCTGCGGAAAAGCTGAAAAATATTTCGCTTGATCTGGGAAAATATGCGCGTGAAATCCAAAATTCCGGCATCAATTTGATTTGCTCGTTGGATAAAGACTTTCCGCCTTTGCCTTTACCTTGCAGAAAAAGCGATAAGCCCTTTCTCCTTGCTTATAGGGGCGATATATCTTTACTCAATGACAGAGCTAGGAATTTTGCGGTCGTAGGGTCGCTTACGCCCACCGAAAAAATTCTGCATCGCGAAAAAGCCACTGTTGCAGAATTGACAGAACATGGCTATCATATCGTCAGCGGACTTGCCACGGGCTGCGATACCGCCGCCCATGTACAGTGCCTTGCTTGCGGAGGAAAGACGATCGCCGTTTTGCCGTCTACCCTTTCTAATATTTATCCCAAAGAAAACACGAGACTTGCCGAACGTATCGTAGAAAACGGAGGGCTCGTCCTTACGGAATACGTGACCGAAACCGTAATGCGCTATGACAGGATCTGACGATTTATCGAACGAGACAGATTGCAGGCGATGTTTGCAGGGAAAATTCTTCTTATCGCAAGCCACCTTCCGGGACAAGGGGACAGCGGCTTTCGTCACGCAATGGAGAAGGCAAAAGAATATGACACAGAGCGTTTTGTCTTGTATAATCCTGTGTCAGATCGAGATGCCCCTCTGTTTGCGCTGAATCGAAAGTATATTGACGAGGGTGTTTCCTTGTTTTAGCACATTAACTTGTAATCAATTCAAAAATGAAATATCTGTTTGATTTGGATGGAACACTGATTCATTCGGATACGCTGAACAACGATGCATATAATTATGCTTTAGAAAAGTTTGGCTATCCGCAGATTATTAGTCCTGAAAGAAGGTTAACAAGGAAGGATTTACTATTTGTTAAAACAGAGGATTTAACAAATATCATTAAACTAAAACAAAATCTTTATCAAATATTTTCCGATCAACTTCATCCGTTACTGTTCTTGTTAAATGGATATGATTCCTTAATTGTTGCAACTCTTCTATTTCTTCCCTTTCAAATGGATGAACATATAAAAGCCGCAAATTCACAAGATGATCTAAAACTTTGTCAACAGAAGCGCGATTGATTTTTTCTCTTGTTTCAAATTTCTTATATTTACATTGTTTATTCGAGCATTTTCTCTTTGCGCAATTCTCATTTACAGCCATGACAATGCCCTTCCATAGCGCCTCTACGCAGGAAAAAACAATTATTCCAAGCTGCTTATATACAATCTGTTGATCCTCGACTTCTTTATAGCGACTATCCACGTTGTAGTAGTACTTTTCGACAAACTGAATGTTATTTTGAATCTCTTCCATCAGTTTCTCATTTTGAATATATTGGAGGGCAAGTTTCTGATAATCATGGGTTAATTTAAATTCCATATCGAAAATCTCCTTTGCATATAGTATAGCAGAAATATCTTACTTTTTCAATAGTCTTATAAATTCGTAAAGATATTCAAAACGCGGGTTTCCCGCGTTTTGAAAGCGAGCGGCGAACGAAGAAAGACAAGCGTGCGAAGGTCGAAGGCGGGAATTATCCCACCTTCCTTATCCTGCTTAGGCATCGATTTTTGGTACGCATTTCGTCCCACCTTCTGACAGTTGTTCTGCATTCTATCAATATCCCTTTTCG
>CASDTU010000011.1 GCA_949283775.1 uncultured Bacillota bacterium | reverse complement strand
AGTTCCACGATCTCGCTGATCCGTTCCAAATCGTCGGTATTGTAGTAATCGATATAAATTCTGCCCTTTCTGTCGTTGCCGATCAGGGAAACTTTGGTCTTAAACGTATGCCGCATCCTCTCGATCAGATCGCGCAGTTCGATGGAGACCTGCTGTTTTTTCTTTTCTTTTTTATCCGCAAGCTCTTCGGGAGAAGCGAAATAGTCGCGGACGCTGCGCTCCACGTCGCGCACGGACAGGCCGTCCTTGATGACGTCGACAGCCAATTTATGCTGCGCGTCTTCCGGCAGAGTCACCAGCGCACGCGCATGACCCGCACTCAGCTTGCCCGTCGACACCAGATCGATGACGTCGGGAGAAAGAGACAAGAGCCGCAGTGTGTTCGTAACGGCCGGACGGGATTTCCCGATGCGTTCCGCAAGCTCTTCCTGCGTCAGATGGTATTCGTCCATGAGCTGTTTCATCGCGTTCGCCGCTTCGATCGGATTCAAATCTTCACGCTGCAAATTTTCGATCAGGGAAATTTCTTTGATCTCTCTGTCCGTATACGAGCGGACAACCACGGGAATCTGGGTTTTTCCGGCGATCTTTGCCGCGCGATATCTGCGCTCGCCCGCAATGATCATGTATTTGCCGTTTTCCATCGCGTTGACGACGATCGGCATGATCAGCCCGTGCTTGCGTATGGAATCCGCAAGTTCGTTTAAGGCGTCTTCGTCGAAATGTTTACGAGGCTGATTGGGATTCGGCCGCACCGCGTCGATGTCCACTTCCATCAGCCCCTTAATGTCCTCCGGCAGCGGCGCAGAAGGTATATCTTCCGCCAAATACGACTTGGATGCGTTTTCGTACGCCTCTTCCGTATCCGAAAACAATGCGGATAATCCTCTTCCCAAACCTCTGTTCATTTTCATGTTCTCCTCCATCGTCCGCACGGACCGCCCCTTCTTCGGCTCCGAGCAAACCGCGTAATTATTCTATGCGGCCCGCCGTCTTTCGCCGCGGTTTCCGCCTCTTTTGCAATTCGTTCTACCGCCTGTCCGCGCAAGAGCCTTCGCCGAACAGCGATTTATTTTTTCTGCTCTTTGTCCAAATACTCCATCGTCAAAGCGCGGTATGCGCGTGCGCCCGTGCATTTCGGATCGTGCACGACAATGGGCTTTCCGTACGACGACGCTTCTACCAGCCGAACGTTCCTGGGCACGACAATCTCAAACACGCGCTTTGTAAAAAATTTACGGATCTCCTCCGCTATCTGCTTGGAGATGAGCGAACGGCTGTCATACATCGTAAGAACAACGCCGTCCACTTCCAATCCGGCGTTCAAGTGCTGTTTCACGAGCGTAATGGAATTCATCAGCTGGCTCAACCCTTCCAGCGCATAGTATTCGCTCTGAATCGGAATGATCACAGTATCTGCCGCGGCCAGCGAATTGATCGTCAACAGCCCGAGAGACGGGGGGCAATCGATAAAGATATAATCATACTTTTCCCGCGCGCTCTCAAGCGCCGTTTTCAATACTTTTTCGCGACCCCGCTTATACACCAGCTCGACTTCCGCGCCCGCAAGATCAATATTGGACGGCAAAATATCCAGATTTTCCACTTCCGTCTTTAAAATATTGTCCTCCGCTTTTTCGTCGTCGATCAGGACATTGTATACGGATTTTTTCAAAGAACTCTTGGAAAAGCCCAATCCTGTCGTCGCGTTTCCCTGCGGGTCGATATCGACGAGCAGTACTTTTTTTCCGAACGACGCGAGATACGCCGCCATATTCACACACGTCGTTGTCTTGCCGACGCCGCCCTTTTGATTCGAAAAAGATACGATTTTTCCCATTCTTTCACCATCGTGTATTTTTATTTGTTTCCGCCGCCCCTTGCCGGAAAATCAGCCTTTCCCGCCCAAAAGGGGGCAGCGGATTTTTTTGCTTCCGTGTTCCCGCAATCGCTTGCCCGTTTCAGTGTTTGCGCAGCAAGTCATCGTCCGATTTTTTCTTTTTGTCTTCTTCGGACGGTTCTTTATTTGGCTCATCGACGACCTTTACTTCGTTTCCCTTATTCACAAATCGGTCAAACGGATTTTCCTGCGCGATCTTTTCTTTTGCGTCCATATACTGATAGATCTCCGCAACGGACTTTCCTTCCATAAGCATATCCACTTCGTCCGTATAGATCGTTTCCCTCTCAATCAGCACTCTCGCCATATTGTCCAGCACCGCGCGGTTATCGCTCAAAAGTTTCACGGCGCGGGCGTGTGCCGTCTCGATGATCTTATGCACTTCCTCGTCGATGATGCCGGCGGTCTCCTCGCTGTACGAATTGTGCGCTTCCATATCGCGGCCCAAGAAAATCGGACTGTCCGAAGAATAGGTAACAAGGCCTACCCGTTCGCTCATGCCCCATTCGGTAACCATCTTGCGCGCGATCTCCGTAACGCGCTGCAAATCGTTGGAAGCTCCCGTCGATACGTCTTTGATCACGAGTTCTTCCGCCACACGGCCGCCCAACATTTCGCAGACGAGATCCGTGAGCTTCGCCTTTGTCATATGATTGTCGTCGTTATCCGGCCGCGTCATCGTATACCCGGCGGCCATGCCGCGCGCAATGATCGATACTTCCTGTACCGGATCGCAGTTCTTGCAAAGTTTTGCAATGATCGCGTGTCCGCTTTCATGGTACGCCGTGATCCGCTTATCCGATTCCGTCACGAGGCGGCTCTTCTTCTGCGGACCTAACAGCACTTTGTTGATCCCCTCAAAGAGTTCGTGGTTTCCGATCATCTTCTTATTCGCGCGCGCCGTCAGGATTGCCGCTTCGTTGAGAAGGTTTTCCAGATCCGCACCCGAAAATCCGCTCGTCATACGGGCAAGGATTTTAAAATTTACATCCGGCGCCAGCGGTTTGTTCCGCGCATGTACTTTCAAGATCTGCTCTCTGCCCCGTACGTCCGGCAAATTGACGTGGATCTGTCTGTCAAAACGTCCCGGACGCAAAAGCGCCGGATCCAAAATGTCGGCACGGTTCGTCGCCGCCATGACAATGATCCCTTCGTTCGTTTCAAAACCGTCCATCTGTACGAGCAGTTGGTTCAACGTCTGCTCTCTCTCGTCGTGTCCGCCGCCAAGCCCCGTTCCTCTCTGACGACCTACCGCATCAATTTCATCGATAAAAATAATACACGGCTGACTTTTCTTTGCAGCATCAAACAAGTCACGCACACGCGACGCACCGACACCGACAAACATTTCTACGAAATCCGATCCGGATATCGAGAAAAACGGCACGTTCGCTTCGCCGGCAACTGCCTTCGCAAACAGAGTCTTACCGGTTCCCGGAGGCCCTACCAGCAAGATACCTTTCGGGATCCTCGCCCCCAAATCGGCAAACTTGCGCGGCGATTTCAAAAATTCCACGACCTCCGCAAGCTCCGCCTTCTCTTCCTCCGCACCCGCTACGTCCGAAAAACGTACTTTGATGTTGGAATTGACGCGCGCTTTCGTCTTTGCAAAGCTCATCGCCTTGCTGCCTCCGCCCTGCGTTTGTCGGATCAGGAACCAAAATACCACGCAAATCAATATTACAAAAGCTAGCGGTATCAGATAACTCATGTAGCTCCCCGCATTCGGGTCTGTATACGAAACCGCTATATTCTTCTGATCCACCGCATCCCAAAATGCTTTATAGATCGTATTGTCCGCATCGCCGCGAGGCCCGGGCGCTTTATACTTCCGCACCCCGTCTTTGTATCCATAGTATATATAGTTGTCTACTTCGATCTTGTCGATCTCGCCGTCCAATACCAGCTGCTCATATTCGCTGAAATCAATCGTCTTCGGCGCTGTAAACACGTTTGTCAATACAATGGAAAATACCAATATCAACACGACACCCAGCAGTGCCCATAAAAATATTTTCGAAGATTTACTCATCTAAGCGTCTCCTTCCTGTAATCTTTGTTTTTGTTTCTTTATTAAAAACGAATTCCTTCGCTCTTTTTTCCGTTTCTTCTTTCCTCGCGCACATCTCTGCTTTTAAACCCTTTCACTGCCGCTTCTCCGCCGACACGCTTTTCTGCTTTTGAACCTGTCTGCGGCAAAAACAAGAGTTTCGTGTTCTGCTTTTTATTACGGTCGTTTCGACCGATGCAAAACATTCTAGATTCAATCTCATCCAGCACGGCTGCCGTACGGCCGATCCATCTTGTAACATAGATCTTTCGCTGTATCTTGCGCAACGTCCTTTATTTCGCTCACTTTTTCTTCGCTAATCCGAAAAAAAACTGTCTTTCCTTTTTGCAAGACTTGCTGCCTGCAAATCCTCTTTAAATACAATCTTTTCTTTTCGATTTTTTCAGCGGCGTTCTGTTCGGCTGCAATTTTTGTCCGTTTACCGCCCCCTCCCGCAGCAAAGCTCTTCGTCGTTTTCGATTTGCCTGCGCATTTTTTTGCTCCTATTTTTCCATCCGTTCCGTTCCCTTTTGCTCTATCTTTTCCCCCTTGTTTTTTCACAATTTAACTTTTTAGAAAAATTATCAAACCGCCTCTGTCTTTCCTTCCCTGCCGTCCTTCCTTTCCCTGCACAAACAATTCGACGGCCCGTCTCACAGCAACGGGCTGTTTCTTTTCGGGAATGAGTACCGATACAATAGTTTTATACTGACGGCCCGCTTTACAGCGACGGGCTGTTCACACCTTCAAAAATTACCCTGAATATTAGTATTGACCAATTTTTTGCTTTTAACGTGCTGTTTTCTCTTTTTGTTGCATTTTTTCTTATAAAAACTGTTTTAAAAGCTTAATATTTATGATTTGCCTGTTCAGTACCCGATATTTGTGATTTGCCTGTTTAGCCCCCTGCTTAATTTTAATATTGTTTTTATTGACCTCATTTGAAAACGTTTCTCAGTATCTCTCCCTTTACAGGCTCTCTTCCTGCCGCAATCAGAATGTTGTATCTCTATCCGAGTTCTCTTCCTAAATTTTCCAGGCATTGTTCCGTTCACCTGTTCCCCGCCGTTTCCTTTCTCTTAGAAAATCCCTTCCGCCCTTGTTAAGTATCCTGAAAAAGGGATATATCCAATATACTAAGGTTTATCCTATCAATATTATAATTATATTAAATAGCTCTATTCTCTCAAACACTCCTTTCAATAATCTATCGAAAGTAAAATCCGCCGGTCT
>CASDTU010000010.1 GCA_949283775.1 uncultured Bacillota bacterium | reverse complement strand
GGGTGTATCATGCGCAAAGTGGAAAACGAAAGCGGGTATTATTGGGATTTTTGCGATTTTCCGCTCAAAGATGCGACGGATGAGATGTTTGATTCCTTTCCCGTACCCGATGCAAACGATTTCGATTATGAAGCCGCTTTTGCGCAGGCAAAGAGCTACGGCGGAGAGTTTGCCTTGTTTGTCGGTGGAGCGGGCGTGCCGGACGTTCTCAATTCTAACGGACGCATTATGGGGGTGGAAGACGTACTCTGCCATATCCTACTTGGCGACGAAGCGGCGCTCCGTTTTATGCATCGGCGCGCGCAGTTTCAGTTGGAGATGTTGGAAAAACTTATAAAAACCTGCAAGGATTATTTGGATTTTGTGTGGCTGGGCGAAGATCTCGGCACGCAGATCGCGCCGATGATCAGTTTGGAACTGTACCATAAGCAGATCAAACCCATTCATAAAATGTTTGTCGATCTGGCAAAATCGTATCATTTGCCCACGCTCGTGCATACTTGCGGAAGCAGTAGCTGGGCATATGAGGATTTTATTGAAATGGGCGTCAGCGGAGTTGATACGTTACAGCCGGAAGCCGTAAACATGAGCCCACAATACTTGGTCGAACATTTCGGCGGCCGTTTAAATTTCAGAGGTTGTATTTCCACGGCGGGAGCCTTAGCGTACGGAACGGCGGAGGAAGTAGACAAAGTCTGCAAAGAAACGTTGGAGATCATGATGCCGACGCACGGATATCACTTTGCGCCTACGCATGCGATTCAGGACAATACGCCGGTAGAAAATCTTTTTGCGATGTATTCTGCGGCGCATAAATACGGAAGATACGAATAATCTTTAAAGAGAAAGGGGCAACGCCGATATAAAAAATAAAGTTAAGAGGCAAAGCCGTAATAGTGAATTAAAAAGTTATTATATGTGAAAGTCGCCACCTTAAAAAGGTGGCGGCTTTCTTTGTTTATAATAACTTGCGCAAAAAGCTCCATAAATGTTTGCAATTTTTTAGGGACTTTCGTTAAATGCAGAGAAGGGCGTGTGAAAAATTTATGAGCTTGCAGAACTCTTGTCGGCGGGAAGATCCGAGCGGGATTCCTTGCCGCAGGCACAAGCGCTGTTTTCAGGTAATTTTTCCTCACGACTTTCAAAGGGCAAATCGGTATTGTTTCGGTTGTGGAAAAAGATAAACAGGCAGATCGGAAGCAGCAATGCGGAACAGCATAAGACGGAGTAATTTCCGAGTGCCTGCGCGGCAAAAGCGCCGGCTACGGCTCCGGCAATGAAAGCAAAGATAATAGCAAAATAGATCCCTGCGGATTTTAATTTGTTTTTGTCTTTATTCGTCGCTGCGTGAAACAGGCAAAGCGTAGCCTGGCGCAGATTGTTTGTACAGAACGTGGTGCTGAGCGCGGAATTTCTGCAAACGGTAAAGGAGTTGTATTGCAAAGCGCATAAGAAGGAAACGGAAGTGTAGGTATAAAAATCGGGCGCAGAGCCTGGAATAAAGGCAATGGCGGCAAGGGCAGCCGCTTCAAGCAGTGTGATCAATGGAAAGAGCAACTTTTTTTGAAAGAGTCTCGGCAAAATGGCAGAACAAAGGATACCGATGATGTAAGCGAAGATCGAAAAAGCATAGTGCAGGGCGGAATTCGCTTGTTTTTGCAATAAGGACAGGGCAAGCAGAACGATATTGCCCGTTTGAGCATTGCAAAACACACCGCCGTGCAGTAAAAAAGTATACGATTCCAAAAATCCGCCGATCACGGCGAACGCGAGAAAAACGAGTAGCGTATTCTCGGCAGAATAATATTTTTTAGCGCGCATAACAATACCTTCTTTTAAACTACGAAAGTATTGTAATCTTTTGCAACCAAAAAGTCAAATTGTCAGTTCTAAAAAATTCGGAATGAAGTATTAGAAATTATTAAGGGTAAATCTTGTGAAATTTCATTAAATTTTTGCATAAGTGGCCGTCATTTCGTTGACAATTTTCAGGAAATCGATATAATGTTAGATAACCTAACAATCGAGGGGTTTGCAATGGAAAAACGGCATATCGGTTATGCGGTCAAATCATTGAATCGGAGCATTGATCGTGCGATCAATGCAATACCGGAGATTCGGAATAACAATACATTGACGGGTATCCAAGTTTGGATACTTAGTTTTTTGTTTCGGAACGAAGGCAAGGATGTTTTTCAGCGGGATATAGAGAGCGAGTTTAAGATTCGCCGCTCGACGGCGACGCAGCTTTTAAAAGCGATGGAGACGGGCGGATTGATTCAGCGGGAAGGGGTATCGTATGATGCGAGGCTGAAAAAAATTATTTTGACGGAATATGCGGAAGAGATCCGCAAGCAAATTCAGGTCCAGATCGATCGTACGGAAAAGCAGATGATGAACGGTTTTTTGCCGGAAGAGATCGATAAATTTTTTGAATTTGTGGCGCGGTTCAAAGAAAACATTGCAAAGATACAGTAACGCTGCGTCAGAAAATCTATGATCCTGAGACGTTCGAAAATCTATGATCTACAACAGTCAGAACGGAGTCAGATACAGTAAAGTGCGGCTGCGCTTTACGAGGAATATAGATACAGAAATAGAAGAAGGAGAATTTGAATGGTTAGGACTTTAGCAAAAAGTGTGCGGGAATATAAAAAATCATCAATTTTATCCCCGATATTCGTATCCGTTGAAGTCATCTTGGAATGCTTGATGCCGCTTGTGATCATGCAGTTTATCGAAGCGATCCAGGTCAATCAGGATTCGATAGCGATGAATACGATCTGGAAATACGGCGGCATATTGTTGAGTATGGCGCTTTTATCTTTGGTGTTCGGTATGCTTTCGGGCAGATTTGCCGCTCGTGCGAGTGCCGGCTTTGCGAAAAACCTGCGGAAAGATATGTATTATGCGATTCAAGATTATTCGTTTTCGAATATAGATAAATTTTCCACATCCAGTCTGGTTACGAGGTTGACGACGGATATCACGAACGTACAGATGGCGTACATGATGATCATCCGCGTGGCGATCCGCTGTCCGTTGATGCTGATATTTTCTTTGGCGATGTCGTTTACGGTCAATGTAACGATTTCCTGGATATTCTTGGCGATCGTTCCGGTTCTTGCTTGCGTGCTGGTTATCGTCATATTGAAGACGCACCCGGTCTTTGTAAAAGTATTTAAAAAATACGATGCCATGAACCGCTCCGTCCGCGAGGATATCAAAGGGATTCGCGTCGTAAAGTCGTTTGTACGGGAAGATTACGAAAAGGAAAAATTCAATAACACGTCGGAAGAAGTGCGCAGAGAATTTACCTTGGGCGAGCGCATCATGGCGGTCAACGCACCGGCAATGCAGTTCTGTATTTGGTTGGCCTTTTTGCTGATATTCTTGGCGGGTGCGCTCCTGACGCGAGACGGAAGACCTGTTCGGGAAGACGAAATGACCGTTCTTATCATGTACGCTTCGCAGATTCTTTCGTCGGTCATGCAGCTTTCGATGGTGCTTGTCATGATTATCATAGCGCGAACCAGCGCGGAACGTGTTGTGGAAGTTTTACAAGAAAAGAGCAATATCGTATCGCCGGAAAACGCGGTAAAGAAAGTTGAAAGCGGCGACATTGTTTTTGAAAACGTTAATTTCAAATATTCGCAGAATGCGGAAAAATATGCTCTCTCCGGCGTAAATTTACATATTGAGGAAGGGCAGACGATCGGTATTTTAGGCGGAACGGGAACATCGAAATCCACGCTGGTCAATTTGATCCCGAGGCTCTATGACGTGACGGAAGGCGCCGTATATGTGGGCGGCATCAACGTGAAGGATTATGATCTGGAAGAATTGCGCAACAAGGTAGCGATGGTTTTGCAGAAGAACGTCTTGTTCTCCGGCACGATCAAAGAAAACCTGCGCTGGGGCAAGGAAGACGCGACGGATGAAGAGATGCAGCACGTATGCAAACTTGCCTGTGCGGATGATTTTATTCAGGCATTTCCGGACAAATACGACACCTATATTGAGCAGGGCGGCACGAACGTATCGGGCGGACAGAAGCAGAGACTTTGCATTGCGCGTGCACTTCTCAAAGACCCGAAGGTTTTGATTTTGGACGACTCCACGAGCGCGGTAGATACGAAGACGGATGCAGTCATCCGCAAGTCGTTCAAAGAATCGATTCCGAACGTAACGAAAATTATCATCGCGCAGCGCGTGTCCTCCGTACAGGATGCGGATCAGATCATTATCATGGACGGCGGGAAAATTGTTGCGGTCGGCAAGCATGAAGATCTGCTCAAAACCAATGAGATCTATCAAGAAGTGTATTATTCGCAGAATAAAATAGGAGGTGCGGCAAATGAACAGAACTGATCAAAGTATGCAAAAGCGCCCGAAAATGCACACCTTCAAGATGATGGGCAGATTGCTCGGTTACTTATTTCACTATTATAAATTCCGCATGATAGCGGTCTTTGCATGTATTATGCTAACGGCCGTAGCCGGTATCAGTTCTACGTTTTTCATGGGGCAGGTATTGAAAAAAGTTATCAATCCCTTGGTCGGAGATCCTCTCCATAGCGTTGCGCCCGTCACGTGGGCGGAGGTTTCCGGCGATCTGTTTACGATCATCGGTCTGATGGCGGTCGTATATGTATTGGCGCTTGGCGCATCGGTATTTTATAATCAAACGATGGCGATCGTTACGCAGGGCTTTTTAAAGCACGTACGTACCGATATGTTCAACCGTATGCAATCGTTGCCCATTCGGTATTTTGATACGCACACGCACGGCGATATCATGAGTACATACACTAACGATACCGATGCTTTGCGGCAGCTGATTTCCATGAGTATACCGCAGGTATTTTATTCGATCGTAGCCGCCATCGCGCTTCTCGTGTATATGTTTTTGTACAGTTTGTGGCTGATGCTCGTGGTCATCGCAGGCGTTGTCCTGATGGCTTTGGTGGCAAAATATGTCGGAAGCCGCAGCGCTAAACACTTTGTGCGCCAGCAAGTCGTGACGGGCCGGGCGGAAGGCTTTATCGAAGAGATGATGGGCGGACAGAAAGTCATCAAGGTATTTTGCCATGAAGAGCAGGCGAAGCGCGACTTTGATAAAATCAACGACGAACTGTGCGACGCATCGGACAAGGCAAACTCTTACGGTAACATTTTGATGCCGGCAGTCATGAATATCGGACATTTTGTATTTGTCATAACGGCGATCGTAGCGGGAATTTTGGTCAACCAAGGCGTACATAACTTATCAATTACCGGCTGGTCGGCGGGAATTATTGACACGACGGTCATCGCGATGTTTTTGAATATGTCGCGGCAATTCTCCTTGAATATCGGGCAGGTATCCATGCAGATCAACTCGATCGTAATGGGACTTGCGGGAGCCGGCCGTATATTCCAGCTGCTGGATCAAAAACCGGAAACGGACGAAGGGTATGTTACCCTCGTCAATGCAAAGATCGATGCGGACGGAAATATCACGGAGAGCGAAGAACGTACGGGCAAATGGGCATGGCGTCATCCGCACCAGGCAGACGGCACGGTAACGTATACGGAGTTGAAAGGCGATATCCGCCTGTTCGATGTGGACTTCGGGTATGTTCCGGAAAAAATTGTCTTACACAACGTGAGCATCTATGCCAAACCCGGTCAAAAAATAGCGTTTGTCGGAGCGACGGGCGCAGGAAAGACGACGATTACAAACTTATTGAACCGCTTCTACGATATAGCGGACGGTAAGATCCGGTATGACGGGATCAACATCAATAAGATCAAAAAAGCCGATTTGCGCCGTTCGATGGGTATCGTTTTGCAGGATACGAATTTGTTTACGGGAACCATCATGGAGAACATCCGTTACGGGAAATTGGATGCGACGGATGAAGAGTGTATCGAAGCGGCAAAGCTGGCGAATGCGCACGATTTCATAACGCGGCTGCCGGAAGGATATAATACGGTTTTGCGGCATGAAGCCTCCAACTTATCGCAGGGACAGCGGCAGTTGATATCGATTGCGCGCGCGGCCGTAGCCGATCCGCCCGTTATGATTTTGGACGAAGCGACTTCGTCCATCGATACGCGCACGGAAGCGCTCGTACAAAAAGGAATGGACGCTTTGATGAAGGGCCGCACCGTATTTGTCATTGCGCACCGCCTTTCCACGATTCAGAACTCTGACGCGATCATGGTGCTGGATCACGGTCGGATTATCGAACGCGGTTCGCACGAACAGCTGATCGAGCAGAAAGGTACCTATTACCAGTTGTATACGGGTGCCTTTGAACTTGAATAATCAGCGTTTTTTGCAGAAAAATTTCTTGCCGCAGACTCAATTCGGTTTTGAGTCTGCGGCATTTTTTGGCAAAGAAAGCAGCAGCGCTCCGCTGATTGGGCGAAGCGCTGCTGCTTAAAAAGATAATTGCAGCAAAGCTGTTGCATCAAAAGAATGGCTGAAAGCTAAGAGAACATAAAGGCGAATCGCCATAAAGGCAAAAGTATGCGGTACGCAGAATTCGATGTGCTGTCCGCATTTTTCGCTTACATTGAAAAGATGCGGAGAAAACTTATACGCGAAGCGTCTTTATTTTGTCTGCGTAGTATTGAACGAGCTCCCATTTGGAGCCGGGCATCAGCCGGTGATCGGGGCAGGGGATAAATCCGCCCAGATCCGCAAGGCGCTGCATACGGGCGATTTCCGCATCGACGGCGGCTTTATCTTTCCGCAGTGCGGTTTTATCCATAGCGCCTACGCCGAGCATTCCTTTCCCGTAGCGCTTGCGGGCTGGTTCAAATTGGTCGCCCCATGTTCCGACCTCGATGGGGAACATGGTGTTTACGCCGTTTTCAAACCAGATCGGGAGCAGTTTATCGGTAACGCCGTCGCAGTCGAGAGAAATGATATCGATGCCGTACCGATGGCAAAGATCGTTTCTTTTTTTATAATGTTTTGCGCAAAGTTCTTCGAACATGACGGGCGAAATGAGAGGGCCGTTTTTAAAGCAGATATCTTCCCAATAATGTCCGAAATCAAATTTTGCGCCTGTTTTCAGGACTTCTTCGACGCAAGTATACTGCATTTCCGCGTAGGTGTCGATGATTTCTGCAAGGAGTTCATAGTCGTCGCAAATGGTATAGGAAAGACCGATCACGGAGAGAATGTTGCGGATACTGCCCAAAACGCTGCCGAGAAAAATTCCGATCGGCAGATCGGGATCGACTGTTTTTTGAAATTCGTTTTGAAAATATTCGTAGGGCACGCGTTCTTTGCAAAACTGCATTTTGGGTTTATAGAGCGATTCGAAAGAGGCTCGGTCTTTCAGTTGATAATCGTCTTCCGCAGGGATGGAAGTGGCGCCTTCGCGGATCCGTTCGATCAGACCGTCGTAATTTTGTACTCGCAAAAAGCCGTCCGGCAGTTTTTCAAGGATTTTATATTCGAAAGCCGGAAAAAGTCCGACGTTTGCGCCCGTTGTGCGCGCCCAGTTAAAGTCCCAGCCGAGGAGCTTATCCAATTCTCTGTCTGCGGCGTTTCCATCGCTCCAGCTCTTTACAAGGTCTTTGGAAATGTGTCCCTGCTGCGCCCATTCGTCCAGCAGTTCCGTCCAATAACCGAAATGTACGGCAGGCATTCGGTCAACGCTTTTATAATGAAGTATGTTCATTGCACGTTCTTTGTTTGTCATCTTTTTTCTCCCGCTTTTGATATTAAAAATACTTTACCACAGAATATTCGGCAGGTCAATAACAAAAATTGCTAAACAATATGCAGAAATTGCTTTACTTTTTTTTCATTTGTGATATGCTAAATATAGGGGGTAAGAAGAGGTGTTTGTAAAGAATTTAACAGGAATATTGCGGCAATCGTATTCATATGTTGCTGCGCAAAACGAATTGTCGGAAAGGCTCTCTCTGTCGGTTCGTTCGGCGGGCGAATTTTTCTGCGACTTAACGTATTGCACCGAGCGAAGGGGGATGAAGCAGTTTTTATTACTGTATACGATATCGGGGGAGGGCGAACTTTTCTATCATGCCAAAAGCTACGATCTGCGCGAGCGCTCCGTCATGCTGATTGACTGCGATTATCCGCAAATATATAGGACGAAGCAGGATTTTTGGCACTTTTATTACGTGCATTTTACGGGTACGGCGGCGGAAGCGCTGACAAAGAAGGCGACGGAAGGGGAAAAATTTGCCTTTTATCCGGAATGCGGAAAAGAGATCCGAGAGCTTTTGGAAAATATTTTAAAATGCAAAGATATTTTGCTTCCGAGCGAGAGTTTAAAGGGCTGTATCATGATGGAACAGATTTTTCAAGAGATCTTAAAGACCGAAGAAACGGGGGCGGCGGAGCAAGCGCCCCTGCAAAATGCGATCGATTACATTCATTGGCACTATGCCGAAAAAATATCGCTTGAAGAGCTGAGTAAGCTGGCATTGCTGTCAAAATTTTATTTTATCAGGCAGTTTAAGAGATACACGGGCAGTACGCCTGCGGAATATCTGCGCGCCTATCGCATAGCGCGGGCGCAGATCCTGTTGAAGACGACGCCGCTCAGCGTGGAAGAGATCGCGGCAAAAGTCGGATACGAGAATGCGAGCAGTTTTATTCGGGTCTTTCGAAGCAGCATCGGCTGTACGCCGGAATTTTTCAGGGAAGGCTGACGCCGTCGATGGAGTAAGAGGCGGCTCTTTTTCTTTGCTCTGCGTATATGCGGTAGCTTTCTTCTCTGCTCTGCGTATGAACTCGCCTTTTTTTCTCTGCTCTGCGTATAAGCGTCGGCTTTCCTTCTTTACTTTGTCTGAAAACAATCGGCAGTTTTCGTTTATTGCTCTGTACATAAAAAATGGCGGCTATCCTTCGAAAAAGAAGGATAGCCGCCGATTTTGTGTGTCAATGCAAATTTAAGCGATATATAATTTGTAATTTTTGAACAGGATTGAGAACAAAACGGAAGCTGCGATAATGAGGATATCGATCGCCAAAATAAAGTAGAAGCTGACGAGCAGGGCGAGGAGGATGACGGCGGTGCCCAACACCATGCCGCCGAGTACGGTTATCAGTACAGGGACGCTGTTTTTAACGACGCTCGTTTCCGTCGTCCAATCGTACTTCGGAAATTTATAATTCAAAAAACTTCCGAGCAGAGCGATGAATACGGGGAAAGATACGGCCGACAAAGCGGTGCTGACCCAACCCAGCCAATCCGCATCGAATCGTACGCATAAAACGGTTCCGAAAAAGATCGCGGCGATCAGATTGATCAAAAACGTAGGAAACGCTTTGGCGATCAAAATTTTGCGCGCGGTAACGGGCAGAGAAAAGAGCAAGCCGCGGGAAGTGCCTTCCAGAGAAAGGGCGGAGCCTGACGGACAGGACATGGTGATAAAGAGGATCATCAATCCGATCCCAACATATAAAAAGGTCGTTTTCAGCGCCGCAAACTGTTCCGCTGGAATTTGCAGCAGCGTTTCCGGATTGACAAATAGGAGAGCGACGGCTGCAATCAGCATCAAAAGCGTTCCGCTCAGACCGTTTAATAGGTAGGCAGGGCAGGTGATCAATCTGCGAAACTCCTTCTTGATAAGTGCTTTAAAGGGGGAAGATGCCGTAATATTTTTTGCGTTGTAGCGGATGCGTGCGCCGCCGCTGCGAAGCGCGGCATTGATTTTACTGAAAAATTCCGAAAAGATAACGATGAACAGCGCCGCCGGCAGAACCGATGCCCCTATGAAGGCGAAGATCCCCCAAACGGCTTTGCCCGAAACGGTCATTTCGATCAGTACGGCGGGCAGATAGATCTTTCCGACAAGGATCTCGTAGATCGCGTTCATGTCCGGACCTGCTTCGGCGTCCGTATTGAAAGAAAAGGAAAAGTAAGCGATCATGATCCCTGCAAAAAATGCGACGCTTAAAATGCTCTGAAAGAGAGTTTTCAGCCGCATTCCGGCAGTGAGCATGGTGATCAGGACGCTGAGCGTTGCCGCAACAATAAAGGGAAGAAGGGGCGCAAACAGGGTTGCCGCGAGAATGATCGCCGCCAGGGAAGGGGAAAAACCTTCAAAAATAAACAATATGACGGAAACGGGCAAAACAATTACGATCGTAAACAGAAGGTTGATGAGATAGGAACAGAGCAGTTTGGCGAGTAAAATTTGCCGTTTCGGAATGGGCAGGGACAAAACGAGGTCGTAATCTTTCATGGCGAACAAAAGGTTGCAGCCTTGAAACAGCGCGAAGAAAAACGTGATAAAAGAAGAGATCGCAACGGTCAAAGCAGGCAGGTGCAATCCGATGCCCTGTTTGCAGAAAGATACGGCAATGGCAATGACGTAAAACAAAATGATGGCGCCGACGGCGACGATCGCGGCGATCGCGCCGGCCGCCTTCTTTTTGACTTTCGGGTCAGTGGAATTTTTGACCCGATTGAGCCCGAAAATTCCCATAAATTGAATTTTAAGAAGGAGCAGCCATTTAGCGTTCATTGTTTTCAAGGACCTCCATAAAGACGGATTCCAGGCTCTCGTCGCCTCGCACGGAATCGATATCGCCGCAGGCGACCAATTTTCCGGCTTTGATGATGGCAATTTTATTGCACAATTTTTCTGCCACGTCCAAGACGTGGGTGGAGAAAAAGATAGCGGAGCCGGCGTCGCACATTTCGCGGAAGACCTGTTTCAATTTGAATGCGGCTTCGGGATCCAATCCGACGAAAGGTTCGTCTAAGACCATCAGTTTCGGCGTATGGATGAGGGCGCTGATGATGGCAATTTTTTGTTTCATGCCGTGCGAATAGGAGCCGATCAGCGATCCTAAATCGTCTTTGATGCGGAACATATCCGCATATTTTTCGATCCTTTCGCGGCGAACGGTCTTTTCCACGCCGAACATATCCGCTATAAAGTTTAGATACTGCGTACCGGTCAGATATTCGTACAGATCAGGATTGTCGGGAATATATGCGATGATCGATTTGCAAAAGACGGGGTCTTTTTTGACCGAATGACCGTCGATCGAAATTTCTCCCGCGTCAAAATCCAAAATGCCCGTCACTGCGCGCAGCGTGGTGGTCTTTCCTGCGCCGTTTTGTCCGATAAATCCGTAAATGTCGCCAGCGCAAACATCGAGCGACAGATCGTCCACGGCGAGTTTTGTCTTTCCGTAACGCTTTGTAAGATTTTTGATTTCCAGAATTTTTTGCATAGTCTCTCCCTGAATTTTCGTTAAGAACTATAAACAATCTTAGCATAAAGGATTGAAAAAGTCAACGAATATCAGCGTTTCGCCGCAGGCAAGAGGAAAGACAGCGCAAGGGCCGAAGACAAGAGGGAAAGACAGCGCAAGAAACTGTTCGCCGCAGGCAAAAAAATACGGACGGCCGGAACAGTGCAAAGCCGATCGAAACAGTTGTGCAAAGCTTTGAAAAGATGTATAATAGAAAGAAAAAATACGGAGGATCGATCGATGAAGAGGGTAAAAGTCGGCGGATTGCAATTGCCGGCCATAGCCGTGGGCTGCATGGGGCTGAGCGGTATAGAAAAGAAGGCGCAGGAACAATTTTTGGATTCCGCCGTCAATGCGGGACTGAATTTTTTTGATCATGCGGACATTTACGGAAAAGGGGAATGCGAAAGCGCGTTCGGCGCCGCTTTGTCGGCTCTGCGCATCCCTCGGGAGTCGGTCATTCTTCAATCCAAATGCGGGATCATCTCGGGAAAGATGTATGATTTTTCCAAAAAACATATATTGGAAGCGGTAGAAGGGTCTTTGCGGAGACTGCGTACGGATTATTTGGATCTGTTGCTGCTGCATCGTCCCGATCCGCTCTTTGAGGCGGAAGAAGTGGCCGAGGCGTTTGACTTGCTCGAAAGCCAGGGAAAGGTGCGCGCGTTCGGCGTATCCAACATGAACCCTTATCAGATCGAGGTTTTAAAGAGCGCCGTACGGCAGCCGATCGTTGCCGATCAGCTGCAATTTTCGCCTGCGCATGCGGGGATGATATCCTGCGGCATGGAAGTGAATATGACGACGGAAGGCGGCGTTTGCCGCGACGGATTCATATTGGATTACTGCCGTTTAAAGGGGATCGCGATCCAGGCATGGTCTCCTTTCCGGTACGGCTTTTTCGAAGGTGTGTTTTTAAGCGATCCGAAATTTGCAAAGCTCAATGAAGTGTTAAAAGCGATCGGGGACAAATATTCGGTCGATAAAGCGGCAATAGTGGCGGCGTGGATCTTGCGTCTGCCGGGTAAAATGCAAGTGATAACGGGTACGACAAAGGTGGATCATTTGCTGTCGATCGCGAAAGGCGGCGACGTTCGGCTGACGAGAGAAGAATGGTATGAAATTTACTTGGCGGCGGGCAATTTATTGCCGTAAGCGGGAACAAAAAAGACGAGAAAGGCGGTAAAACAGGGAAATGAAAATCGTAGTTGCGAGCGGAAACAAGGCGAAACTGCGGGAAATAGCCGAAATTTTTAAGGGATATGCTATTGTATCCATGCAGCAGGCGGGATTTTCGTCGGAGATAGAGGAAACGGGAGCAACGTTTGAGGAGAACGCGATTATCAAGGCGCGCGCCGTCTGCGATGCGCTCGGCATTCCCGCTTTGGCGGATGATTCCGGGCTGTGCGTAGAGTATTTGGGCGGGGCGCCCGGCGTGTACAGCGCGCGTTTTTGCGGCAGGCACGGCGATGACGCGGCAAACAATGCCCTGCTTTTGCAGAAATTGCAGGGGATCGAAACGGCAAAGCGCGGCGCCTATTTTGAAAGCTGCGTTGCGCTCTGTTTTCCGGACGGGGATACGATCACGGCGTCGGGCAGAACGTACGGGCGGATATTGGAAAGGGAAGACGGCGAAGGCGGTTTCGGCTATGATCCTCTATTTTTCAGCGACGAATTGCAAAAGAGCTTCGGTGCGGCGTCGGCGGAGGAAAAGAATGCGGTGTCGCATCGCGGAAAGGCGTTGAACGCTTTATCGGAAAAGTTACGAAAAGCAAAAGCGGAAGGGAAACTGTGAAAACGATCGTAATTTTGTCGGATACGCACCGCAATCTTGCGGCGATCGATAAACTTGCCGGGATCCTGCGTGAAAGCGATTATATTGTGCATTTGGGCGACATGGCATCCGATATGCGGGAAGTCATGAAGGCATATCCGGACAAGACGTATGTTCTGAGCGGAAACAATGATTTTTTCGGCCCGATGAAAGAAGCCGTGATCGAAGTGGAAGGCAGGCGGATTTTTGCTTGCCACGGCCACTTATATGGGGTCAAGAGCGGAACGGAGCGGCTTCTTTCGGCGGTAAAGGAACGGGGTTGCGATATTGGATTGTATGGTCATACGCATATGGCGCAGGTGGAAGAAAAGGACGGAATTTTACTGATCAACCCGGGCAGTATGACGCGATACGGCACGGAAAATACGTATTGTTATTTAGTGATCGTGGGGAAAAAAGCAGTGGCGACAATTGTAAAAATATAGCAGGAAAAAAAGAAAAAAGGTAAAAAACGCGCTAAAAACAATTGACAAAAGCGCTGGCATTTTGATATAATCTTTTAGCGTTGTGAATGCGGGTGTAGTTCAATGGTAGAATTCCAGCCTTCCAAGCTGGCTGCGTGGGTCCGATTCCCATCACCCGCTCCAAAAAAGAACGATGAGAGTCGAGCGAAAGAATATGCGCCTGTAGCTCAGTAGGATAGAGCAATGGCCTTCTAAGCCATGTGTCAGGAGTTCGAATCTCTTCAGGCGCGCCAAATTTTATGGCGGGTGTAGCTCAGTTGGTTAGAGCGCCAGATTGTGGCCCTGGAGGTCG
>CASDTU010000009.1 GCA_949283775.1 uncultured Bacillota bacterium | reverse complement strand
GCTACACCAGCATGGTTGGTGCCTCGGGGCGGAATCGAACCACCGACACAGGGATTTTCAGTCCCTTGCTCTACCGACTGAGCTACCGAGGCATTTTAAAGCCTGCTTGGCAGCCCACATATGCTATCAAACAGGCTTCTTATGAAAAAAGTGGCGACCCGGAACGGTCTCGAACCGTCGACCTCCAGCGTGACAGGCTGGCGTTCTAACCAACTGAACTACCGGGCCGTATTCGGATGATGGTGGGCCTTCACGGACTCGAACCGCGGACCAATCGGTTATGAGCCGACCGCTCTAACCAACTGAGCTAAAGGCCCCTGAATACGGGTTACATTGTTTCAATCACAACGCTTAGTTATTTTATACTATTCTGAAAAAAAAGTCAACTGTTTTTTATTGCTTTTTTGCTTTCCTTGCGGAAAAAATTTTTCGACAAATTTTCTTCTATTTCTTTCGGATTAGCGATTTTTAGCGCGATTTTTCGTGCTATCTTGGATAGGGTATCAAAGAGAAGATTTCTAATCAATTCGGCTTGTTTGGAGGGATTCGGATGAAAGTATTCGGAAAAGTTTCGGATCATATTTTATACATATATTTAAGCGGAGAACTGGACGAATATTCTGCTGCGGACGCGCGAAAAGAAGCGGACTTGCTCATTGAACAAAATTTAGCGTGCAACAGAGTGATTTTTGATTTATCGGGCGTCAAATTTATGGACTCTGCCGGAATCGGTTTTTTGATCGGCCGGTATAAAAAATGTAAGAAAACATCCACGCCCGTGTATATTCAGGCGCCGGATTTTGCGTCGGATAAAATTTTATCTGTAAGCGGTATCTATACGTTGATGCCCAAGCTATAAGGAGATCGAAGATGAAAAACACAATGAAACTGGAATTTCCCGCTCTTTCCGAAAATGAACCGTTTGCCCGCAGTACGGTAGCGGCTTTTTGTGTACGGCTCAATCCGACGCTGGACGAACTTTCCGACATCAAGACGGCGGTCAGCGAAGCTGTGACGAATTGCATTGTGCACGCGTATGCAGGGATTGAAAAGGGAACGGTTACCATCGAATGCGAAGCGGAAGGGGATACTCTACATATCAAAATATCCGATAACGGGCGCGGGATCGAAGACTTGGCGCGGGCAGTCGAACCCTTTTACACGACGTTGGAGGAAGAGGAGCGTTCGGGAATGGGATTTACGATCATGCAGACATTTATGACTTCCTTTCAGGTTCAGTCCGAAGTGGGCGGAGGGACGACCGTCCTGATGACAAAGCGATTTGACGCGGCAAAGACGGAAAAGGACGCGCAGCGGAGCGAAATATCGAATGCTCAGTGATGAACAGACAGCCTGCTTTATCCGCGCGGCAAAAGCGGGCGACAATGCGGCAAAAGAGGCACTGCTGGAAAACAATGTTTCGCTTTTAAAGAGCATTGTGCGGCGGTATTTGGGCAAAGGCGTAGAATTTGACGATTTGTTTCAGCTGGCGAGTATGGGGCTGCTGAAAGCAGTTTACGGATTCGACGAAAGTTTCGGCGTTCGGTTTTCGACTTATGCGGTTCCGATGATTGCGGGGGAGATCAAGCGTTTCATGCGGGACGACGGTTCGGTCAAGGTTTCGCGCGCGATGAAAGCGACGGCAAAGAGCATGAACCAATATATCGAAGAATATACGTTGCGGCACGGGAATGCCCCTTCGTTAAAGGAGATCGCTGAATCGTTTCATATGGAAGAAAACGAAGCGGTTTTTGTTTTGGGATCATCCCGCATGCCCGTTTCGATCTATGAACAATCGGAGTACAAGGATGAAAAGACGCAGGGGCTGATCGAGCGCCTTCCTACGGTCGATAATCAGGACGAGATCATCGAACAGATGCAATTAAAGACGGTGATCGACAGTTTACCGGAACGGGAGAAGAAAATCATCATGCTTCGGTATTTTCGCGATATGACGCAGAGCGAAGTTGCGGAGGTGATCGGCGTTTCGCAGGTGCAGATCTCGCGCATCGAGAATAAAGTCGTGTCGGATATGAAGCGGCTTTTGGGCTGAATTGGATTTGTTGGGCAGTGTGCCGCAACAGCGGCCCATTCGCGGCGGAACGCTTGCCGGCGGCGGTTTCGGGGGAGATCGGCCGCATGGCGCTTAAATTTACGGAAACAGAAAAAAGACGGTATAAATACGTGGGGCGCAAAGCTTTGTTTTGCGCCCCACGTATCGTTATAATCATATAACCGTAACAAAAAAATATCAATAATATAAAATTTTGAAAAAACAGCCGTAACAAAAAATGTTAAATAAAACAGAAATTTTTCAAAAACGACTTAACTTTTCGGATATAGTATTTTTTTTAAAAAACGGGAGCGGACTCTGATTTTGCCAAAAGGTATCGTCAGTCTTTTTTTCCGTTCCAGCAGTACGTGCAGAATTTGCAGGGGGAAGCGCCGGTCGCGGTGAGCATATCGTCCAGGCGATGGTATTTCAGCGAAGTAAATTTCAGTTCGCTGCGGATTTTTTCGACCATCGCTTCGTATTCGGGGGAATCCGGATCGCTGTATTTTTGAACGAACCGTTCGTCGTCCGAGCCTTCCAATTCCGCGATTTTGCGCCGCGCGATGAGTTCGAGCGAAGAATTGGATCTTGAAAAATTCAAATAGGGACAGCCGTACAGCAGAGGGGGGCAAGCGAGACGGATATGGACTTCTTTAGCCCCGTTGGTATACAGGAAATTGGCAGTGCCGTGCATTTGCGTTCCCCGCACCAGCGAATCGTCGATCAGAACTAAGCGCTTGTTGCGGATCATCTCGTCGATCGGAATGAGTTTCATATGCGCAATGAGGTCGCGGCGCTTTTGGTTTTGCGGCATGAAGGAGCGCGGCCAGGTATGCGTATATTTTACAAAGGGGCGCGTGAGCGGAAGCTTTGAGTAGTTTGCATAGCCTACGGCGTGCGCAGTTCCGGAATCGGGAAGGCCGGCAACGCTGTCTGCTTCCACCGTATCCCGTTTTGCAAGGAGTGCGCCGCAGTTGTAGCGCATTTTTTCGACGTTGATGCCTTCGTAGGAAGAAGCGGGATAGCCGTAATAGATCCACAAGAAAGTGCAGATCTTCATTTTATCCAATGCGGGGGAAAGGACTTCGACGCCGTCTGCCGTCATAAAATCGATCTCGCCGGGCCCGAGCTCTTTCAAATGGGAATAGCCGAGGTTGAGGTAGGAAAAGGATTCGAAAGCGACGCAGTAGGAATCGGATTTCTTGCCGATCACGACGGGCGTTCTTCCGAACTTGTCGCGCGCGCAATAGATTCCGTTGGGGACCAAAATCAGGATAGACATAGAGCCGTCGATCATGCTCTGGGCATAGCGGATGCCTTCCGGAATGGTGGCGCCGCGGTTGATCAGGGCGGCGGTAAGTTCGGTCGCGTTGATGCTGCCTCCGCTCATTTCGAGGAAGTGGGTGGTGCCTTCCGAAAAGGCTTTTTTGACGAGTTCGTCTATATTGTTGATGCGTCCGACCGTAGCGATCGCAAAATTCCCCAAGTGTGAACGGACCAAAAGCGGCTGCGGTTCGTTGTCGGAAATGCAGCCGATACCGATATTGCCCTTCATCTCGTCGAAGTCGCGCTCGAATTTTGTGCGGAAGGGGGAGTTTTCAATATTATGGATCGCGCGGTTAAATCCGCCTTCGCCGTAAACGGCCATACCGCCGCGGCGCGTGCCTAAATGCGAATGATAATCTGTTCCGAAAAACAAGTCAAAAATACAATCTTTTTTTGATGCTACGCCGAAAAAACCACTCAAAACAGTTTTGCCTCCGTGAATAAATTACTTTGCAAGTATACCACAAAAAAGAAAAAATGTCAGCCGTTCGGGGGCGGGATAGTAAAAAAAATCCCGTATGGAATCTTCATAATTTTTTATAGTTGTTAAAATCACAGCTTTTTGATAAAATCTTCGATCTTGCGCGGCGTTTGAATTGACAAACGGCAAAAAAAATCCTATACTTATAGGAAAGAAAACTCCGGAGAGGCCAAAAACGGCGCCGAAGGTGTATGCCGCCAGATCGCGGCTATCTCTCAGGCAAAAGGACGGAGCGGTTGTGTTTCCGCAAGTCGCCTTTGGGCGGCTTTTTTTTTGGCAAAAGACAAAAATGGAACTGTTTGAAAAAATCATCAAATCGATAGACGATTTCGTATGGGGGATCCCGCTGATCGTTCTGATCCTCGGTGCGGGCATATACCTTACGATCCGTCTGGTATTTTTACCCCTGCGCCGGCTGCCGCGCGCTTTCCGCTATATGTTCGCAAAGGAAGAGGGCGGTTCGGGCGAGGTGTCCAGTTTCGGAGCGCTGTGTACGGCGCTTTCCGCAACGATCGGCACGGGAAACATCGTCGGCGTTGCGACGGCGATCGTTGCCGGCGGACCGGGTGCGCTCTTTTGGATGTGGATCGCCGCATTTTTCGGAATGGCGACCAAATATGCGGAGGGGCTTCTCGCCGTAAAATACCGCGTCGTGTATGCGGACGGGCATACGCTCGGCGGACCTTTTTATTATATTGAAAGGGGGCTTGGACGGCGTTGGAAGTTTTTAGCCGTCATTTTCGCCGTGTTGGGGATGTGCGTGGGACTGTTTGGCATCGGAACGTTTTCGCAGGTCAACAGCATCACGTCCGCGGTCGGGAACATCTTTTCAAACGCGCCGACGCTCACTCTGTTCGGCAGGGAATACAGCTGGGCGGTGATCATCGCCGGATTTATTTTAACGGTCGCAGTCGCCTTGGTATTGCTGGGCGGCGTGAAGCGGATCGCAAAGGTGTCGGAAGCGGTCGTGCCGTTTATGGTCATCATCTATGTTGCGGTCTGCCTGATCATTTTGTTTTTCAACATCACCGCGATCCCGCATGCGTTCGGCATCATTTTTGCGGGGGCGTTCAATCCGAAAGCGGCAACGGGCGGCATCGTGGGCAGTATGATCGTTGCCATGCAGAAAGGGATTGCGCGCGGTGTGTTTTCCAATGAAGCGGGCTTGGGTTCGGCGCCGATCGCGGCGGCCGCTGCGAAGACGAAGGAGCCTGTACGGCAAGGTCTCGTTTCCATGACGGGGACGTTTTTGGATACGATCGTGGTATGCACGATGACGGGGCTTGCCATCGTGATCACGGGCGCATGGAATATCGGTTTGGACGGCGTGGACGTAACGATCCATGCGTTTGCGGAGGGGCTTCCGGGATTTTTGGGAACGGCAGGGCCTGCCATTTTGATGGTCTGTTTGATTTTCTTTGCGTTTACGACGACGCTCGGCTGGGATTTTTACGGCGAGCGCTGTCTGGAATACATTGCGGGCAGAAAGCGCCGCGCGATCTATGCCTATCGCTTTGCGTACATCGCCGCCGTCTTTATCGGGCCGTATATGACGGTCGCCGCGGTCTGGAATATAGCGGATATATTCAACGGTTTGATGGCGATCCCCAATCTCTTGGCTCTGTTATTGCTCTCCGGCGTCGTAGTGCGGGAGACAAAAAGTTATTTCCGAAGATTTCCGACCTATAAGAGCGCGGAGCGGGAAATTTCGATTGACGAAGCGGGAGAGGCGAGTGCGGAACGTCTGGCGGGAGAAAGTTCTTCGCAAAAGCAGGAAATCGAATATTTATCTCCGGCGGAACAGGCGGGGGAGGAGATCCCCTTTGCGGAAGAAACCGAAGGCCGGAAGGAAACGGCAGGAAGCACAGGAACGGCTCGGAAAGGGGATCGAACGGGCATACAATAAGCGGAAGCGAAGGGGCATACAAAGGCGGATGCTTTGGCAAATACAGCTCTATGGCAGAGCGGGTTTTCCTTATAAAAGGCAGAGAAAAGCTGTAAATTCTTGTAAAAAATGCCGGAAACCATGATTTTTGGAAATTTTAAACAAAAGCGTCTTGACAAAGTTCCTTTTCGAGTTTAAAATAGGAAAAGCAAAGTTTTTCTGAAAAAAATGTATTTTACGCATGGAAGAAAGGGCTTTTGGGGAAGCCGGATCGGCAGAAACGCAAAGTGCGGAAAAGACAAAGAGAAATTGATCGGCGGAGAGCAAAAAAGTATGATTTTGCTTTCATTGCCGAATAATAAAAATGATGACAACAAGTTAGAGAGGTGGACATGAAGGAAGATCAGACTCCTTTGATAGGAGATTTTGCGGAAGACGTTGCTCCGGTATCGGAAGCGGACAACGAGGAGGAGCAGAGCGAAGGGAAAAAACATACCGGATTTTCGTCGAAAATCGGCTTTGTGCTTGCGGCGGCAGGATCTGCGGTAGGTTTGGGAAACTTATGGCGGTTCCCGTATCTGGCGGCGAAGTACGGCGGCGGGATCTTTTTGCTGTGCTATATCGCGCTCGCGGTAACGTTTGGGTTTTGCCTGCTGGTATTGGAAATCGCGATCGGCAGAAAGACGGGAAAGGGCGTAATCGGCGCATTTGCATCGCTGAATAAAAAGTTTAAGTGGTTCGGGTTTATCTGTTTGGCAGTCCCGATCATAATCGTGCCGTATTACAGCGTGATCGGCGGCTGGGTCGTGCGGTATATCGTTGCCTTTTTGGAAGGCAATTCGCTCCTGTTGGGCAGCGGCGCGACGGTCGAAACGTCGGGAGAATTCTTCGGCTTGTTTACGGCAAACGCATGGCAGCCGATCGTATTTTTCCTGATCTTTGCGGCATTGACCGTCTTGGTCGTTATTTTCGGCGTACAGAAGGGGATCGAACGGATCAGCAAGATCTTGATGCCGCTCCTCGCCGCGCTGGCACTGTTTTTGATGATCTATGTGCTCTGTCAGCCCGGTGCGGCAGAGGGTGTAAAGAAACTGTTTGTACCCGATTTTAAAGATTTCGGGTACGATACGCTCCTCGCGGCCCTCGGTCAGCTCTTCTATTCCATGTCGCTGGCGATGTGCATCATGATCACATACGGTTCGTATATGAAAAAGTCGGCGAGCATTTCTAAGTCGGCAAGGCAGATCTCCATTTGCGATACCTGCTTTGCGATTGTAGCGGCGCTTATCATTATTCCTTCGATCTTTGCGTTTTCGGCGGATCCCGAAACGGCAGCTGCACAGTCCGGCCCTTCGTTGATGTTTATTCAGCTTCCGGCGGTGTTCAATAAGATCCCCGGCGGCAGATGGATCGGCGCTATATTTTTTATTTTAGTATTTTTTGCCGCGCTCACGTCGTCGATTTCGCTCGTGGAAGCGATCGTCGCAGTGCTGCGCGAGAATTGCCATTTAAAGCGTTGGGTCGCCTGCCTGATCGTGCTCGGGATCATGCTGGTGCTCGGTTCGCTTTCCTCGCTCGGCTTTGGTCCGCTCAACATGATAAAGATCGGCGATAAAGATATTTTGACGATCTTCGACTACTTGTCGAACAGTATTTTGATGCCTCTCGTGGCGATCGTGACGTGTATCATTGCGGGATTCTTTGTCGATACAAATTCTATCATGGATGAGATCGGCATGAAGAAAAACGGTTACAGAATGTATTTTAAAATCATGATCCGTTACATTGCGCCCGTGTGTATGGCTGCGATTTTGATCAGCGGTATTTTCCTGACGTTGTAATTTGAACGAATAGAGCGGTGAAAAGCGCGCCGGCGCGCTTTTCACCGCTTAATTATTTAATAGACCGCCCTGCTTTTGAAAAGCAGGGCGGCAGTTTTTGAACGGTTTGCCGTTTTTGGAAAAAAATTCCAGCCGACGGGATGGGGTAAAGCTGTTTTCGATAAAAACTTCTGACGGCAGGATGGGGCAAAGCTGCCTTTGATAAAAAACTTCTGACGGCAGGGGGGAGGCTCAGCAAAAAAAGAAAAAACGGCCGTTTTCTCAAACGTATTTTTCATGGGGCAGGCACCGAAAAAAGCGCATATTTTTGCGGAAAATGGAAACAATAGTTATTATGAAAAGAAAAACACAGGTCGTAGACGAAAGCAGAACGCGCGACGAGCGGGAGAGCTGTTTTGCGGGATTTGGAACGGAGGCGGTCAAAAATGGAAGCAAAACGAGATGAACGCGGCGGCGTGAAGGCGCCGCAGCAAA
>CASDTU010000008.1 GCA_949283775.1 uncultured Bacillota bacterium | reverse complement strand
AGCGTTGTGGGCGGCGACATTTCCGTGAAGGACGCCAATTTGTATTACGGCGATTTTCAGGCGCTGAAAAACATATCCATCACCATTCCCGAGCACGAGATCACGGCGTTTATCGGGCCGTCCGGCTGCGGCAAGAGCACCTTTTTAAAATGCTTCAACCGCATGAACGACCTGGTCGCCGATTGTAAGATCACGGGCGAATTCAAAATCGGCGACGTCGATATTTACGGGAATATCGACATCAACGAGCTTCGCAAAAAAGTCGGCATGGTCTTTCAAAAGCCCAACCCCTTTCCGATGAGCGTGTACGACAACATTGCTTACGGCCCGAAAACGTTCGGGATCCGCAAGCGCAGCGTGCTGGACGAGATCGTGGAGCGGTCGCTGCGGCAGGCGGCGATGTGGGAAGAGCTGAAAGACCGGTTGAACAAGAGCGCTTTGGGCTTATCGGGCGGACAGCAGCAGCGGCTCTGCATCGCGCGCGCCCTGGCGGTGGAACCCGCGGTCATTCTGATGGACGAGCCGACCAGCGCGCTCGACCCCATTTCGACCGGTAAGATCGAAGAGTTGTGTTTGGATCTGAAAAAGGACGTAACGGTCGTCATGGTCACGCACAATATGCAGCAGGCGGCGCGCATATCGGATAAAACGGCGTTTTTCCTGCTCGGCGATCTGATCGAGTACGGAGATACGGACGATATGTTCAATTGCCCGAAGGAAAAGAGAACGGAAGAGTATATTACGGGGAGATTCGGTTGATATGACGAGAAGACAGTTTGACGAGCAGCTGGAAGAACTCAAAGAGCTGCTCATAGAAATGGGAAATTTGAACTGCGAGGCGATCGAAGACGCGGTAACGGCGCTGGAAACGCAGGACGTCGTTCTTGCAAAGCGCACGAAGGCGGTTGAGAGCGCCGTCGACGAAAAGGAACAGCAGATCGAGCGGCTGTGCTTGAAACTCATTTTAAAGCAGCAGCCGGTCGCGAGCGATCTTTTATTTGTAACCAGCGCGATGAAGATGATCACGGACATGGAGCGCATCGCCGACCAGGCCGTAGATATCAGTGAACTTGTGATTAAAATGAGCAAATTGCCGTATGCCGATTCGGTAAAAGAGATCTCCGAAATGGCGGACCGCGTGCAGGAGATGGTGCGCAGTGCGGCGCGGTCGTTCGTGGAGCGGAGCGGCGAGCTTGCCAAAGAGGTGTGCCGCAGCGACGACGCCGTGGACGACCTGTTCGACACGATCAAGAAAAAACTGACGGGCATCGTACATAAGGAAATCGAAGAGGACGACAACGGCGAGCAGGCGCTCGACCTTTTAATGGTCGCAAAATATCTGGAAAAGATCGGCGATCACGCTTCCAACATTGCGGAATGGGTCCTTTTCATGCTCACGGGCGAACATAAAAAACTCAACTGACCGCTTGTAGGTCTGCGGGCGGGCAGAAAAAAACGCAACGGACCGCTCTTGCCGCGCGGCGCACAAAAGCAGCGGCGCAGGGGGGCAAAGCGGCGCAGGGGGGCAAAGCGGCGAGGAGCGGGGCGAAGCGCCGCGCCCCGACGGGCGCGGAAAAGGGAAGCGGCGAAAGCGCTTTGCGGCGGCAAAAGAAGAAAAGAGCCGCTTAACAGGGCAAAAAACCGCAAAAAAAGGAAATTTTTGCAAAAAAAAGATATTTATTACAAATTTATTACAATTTTTACAAGTGTATTATACAACTTTCCTTTACAATAAGACGCGAAGAGATTTGATATACATACGAAAAACCCGAGGAAAGGAGAGAAAAAGAATATGCACTTGAACGCAATGGATACGCAGATCGCGGCATCGGCGGTCATGGGGGCGATGGATTATCTGCTGGCGGTCGTCGCGCTGCTGGCGGGGCTCGGAGCCTTTTTGTTTGGCTTTAAGGTATTGTCGGACAACATCGAAAAGCTGGCGACGAACCGCCTGCGCGGCTGGTTTGACAAGACGGGCAAGAGCCGCCTTGCCGGCGTCGGGATCGGCCTGGCGGTAACGGCGATCATTCAGAGCTCGTCGGCGACGACGGTCATGGTCGTCGGTTTTGTGAACGTGGGACTGATGTCGCTGTTTCAGGCGACGACGGTCATCATGGGCGCGAATATCGGAACGACGATCACGGCGCATATCGCATCCTTTGTATCCTTTCCGTTCATTGAATTTGTAACGATGTTCGTCTGCGTGGGCATTTTCATGAACATGCTCAGCAAGAGCGAAAAAGTCAAGACGATCGGCATGATGCTGGCAGGGCTCGGGCTCGTCTTTTTGGGCCTCGAATATATGTCGATGGCGATGTCCGATTTCAGCACGCAGCCGGTGGTGCAGGACTTCCTCGCGGGGGTCGACAACCGCTTTGTGCTCTTGCTTGCCGGCATCGTCATTACGGCGATCGTGCAGTCTTCTTCGGCCGTTACGTCCCTCGTCATCACGATGGCGGCGAGCGGTCTTGTGATCGGAAATCCCGCAAACAGCGGCGTACTGTTCCTGATTTTAGGCAGCAATATCGGTACCTGTATCACGGCGATTTTGTCATCGATCGGTGCGAACACGAATGCAAAGCGCGCCAGCCTGATCCATTTGATGTTCAATGTGTTCGGTGCGGTGATCTTTACGATATTCCTGCTCTGTTGGCCGGGATTTATGAACGATGTGCTGGTTCGGTTTATCCCCGATCTGCCTGCAACGCAGATCGCAGTGTTCCACACGCTTTTCAACGTGGTATGTACCTGCATTTTTCTGCCGTTTACGAAGGTGTTTGTAAAAATATCCATGAAGCTCATTCACGAAAAGAAAAAAGGCGCGCAGCCGGCCGGCGACGCGCTCCTTCTGGACGAGCGCTTCATCAAGACGCCGGCGATCGCGGTCAATCAGGCGAACAAGGCGTCCACGCGCATGACGGAAATCGCAATGGAGTCGCTGCGGACGGCCTTTAACGGGTTTGTGGCAGGGGACGAAACGGCGAAAGAAAAGGTAGACGAACTGAATTTCCGCGTGGCGGATCTGGAAAAGAGGATCGTGTCCTATCTCATCCAGATCTCCGCGAGCGATTTGTCTTATTCGGACGAAAAGCTGATCTCCGCGATCCATCATGCGACGAGCGATATCATCCGTATCAGCGAATTGGCGGACAATATCACGAAATATACGAGAAACAGCAAGCGGGACGGAATCGAATTTTCGTCCGGCGTGATCAAATCTTTGCAGGATATGTATGCAAAGATCGAAGAATTATATCAATACACGCTGAAAGTCTTTGACGAAAAAGATATCACGGCAATCAAAGCGGTGGATAAGGTGGAAGATTCCATCGACGCGGCGCGCAAAGAAATGGTCGCCGATCATATCCGCCGGCTCAACGAGGGCAAGTGCAAACCGCAGTCAAGCGGAATTTTCATCAATCTGGTCGGAAATCTCGAGCGTGCGGCGGACCACTTGACTTACGTCGCGCACGCCTTCGATGCGTAGAAAGGGCAGCGAGATCGCCGAATCTGCCCGGGCCGCGCGTTTGACGCATAGGAGAGCAAAGCGGGATCGCTGAACCTGCGCCGAGATCGCCTTCGACGCGCAGGAAAGCAAAACGAGCGCGGCGCGTTCTCTTTTTCCGGTAAACGGGGGGCGGCCGAAGGTTTGCGTTTGCGAGTGCGGAGGCAGGGCCGTTTGCGGCGTTAGGAAAAAAGTTTTTCCGCGCAGCCTTGCATTAACGGTTTTTTTGTGGTATACTTTCAGCGGGAGGAAGGAATTTTGGATAAAAAAGTTTACTTGCTGGAAGACGATAAAAATATCGGAGAATTGGTAACCTGCGCATTGCAGATGTCGAATATAGAGATCGAGTGTTACGAAACGATCGCGGATTTTATGGACGCGGTGGAGAAAAATCCGCCGGCGGCGGCGCTGTTGGACATCATGCTGCCGGACGGAAACGGGCTGGACGTACTTCCGAAACTGAAACAGAAATATCCGTCGATGGGCGTGATCATGCTGTCGGCGCTGGGGCAGGAAACGGATAAAGTGCGGGGTCTGAATTTAGGGGCGGACGATTACATTTCGAAGCCGTTCGGCGTTTTGGAGCTGACGGCGCGGGTGAACGCATTGCTACGGCGTTCGGGCGGCGCGGCGTCTTTGGTGCGCGGAAACTTATCGCTGGATGAAGAGACAATGACGGCGACGCTTCGCGGCGTGAAGCTGGAGCTGAACAACAAAGAGTTTAATCTTTTGAAATACCTCATGCAGAAAGAGGGCAAGGCGCTCACGCGGGAAAACATTCTCAACGCCGTGTGGGGGTACGACGAGGGAGAAACGCGCACGGTGGACAATCATGTGGCGCGGCTCCGCAAATTGGGGATCGATTACATCGAAACGGTGTTCGGTGTCGGATATAAATTTGTATATAGGGAAGAATCGTGAGAAGAAGGATATTATTGGTCTCTCTGCTCGTGTCTGTGGTGGGCATCGTATTGCTCACCATTTTGTTTGCGGATATGTTTTACAACAACACCGTCCGCCTTACGCAGGACGAGCTGAAAGTGTATATGAATACGTTGGCTTCGGACTCGTTTTCGCCGGACGAAGAGGCGGCGAAGGCGTATGCGGAGCAGCTCGGCGGCTGCCGCGTCACCTTTTTGTCGACGGACGGGACGGTGATCGCCGATTCGCAGATCGACGCGAGCAGTGCGGAAAATCATGCCGATCGGCAGGAAGTGGAGGACGCGCTCGCCGGCGGCGACGGCTTTGCGGTGCGCAAGAGCGCCACTCTCCGCAAAAGCATGATCTATTATTGCCGCTTGTTCGACGGCGAAGACGGGCAGTTTTTGGTGCGCCTGTCCGTGTCCGCGTCGTCGGAATTTGCGGTGTTTACGGACGCTTTGCCGACGGTGGTGTGGTTTTTGTTCATCGACATTCTGATTTGCTTGCTCTTTACGTGGATCGCGACTTCGTTTATCTTACGGCCGGTGGAGAAACTGACGCGCGAGGCGGCGACGGCGGGGAGCAAGGAGGTAAAGACGGAATATTCGGAGCTTCAACCGCTCGCAAAGATGATGACGCAGATGAATGCGGAGATCAATGAAAAAGTGGAGAAGATGAAGGAAGACCACCGTCTGGAAAAGCTGGTCTTAAACAGCATGGAACACGGCATCGTCATTTTCCGTAGCGCTTCGGACGTGCTTCTGATCAACAAGACGGCGCAGCGGCTCTTGGACTACGATCTGAACGATCCGATCAAGTGTTTTGAAACGGATATCGAAATCGCGGAAATACTCGCCGCTAGGGAGGCGGCGTCGGTTTATCGGAAGATTGAAGGGCGAGATTACAGCCTGCGCTTTACCTTCAACGAAAAGACGAGCGTACTATTGATCACGGACGTGACGGAATCGATGGCGGCGGCGCGGTCGAAGAACGATTTTATCGCCAACGTTACCCACGAAATGAATACGCCGCTGACGAGTATCCGCGGCTTTGCGGAACTCATCGGTGCAGGCAGTCTGCCACCGGAAAAGACGCAGCACGCGGCAAAGACGATTATCAAGCAGAGCGACCGCCTGTCCGATCTGATCCGACGCATCATCAATTTTTCGGCGATCGACAGCGATGAGCTGCCCGACTATGAATTGGATCTGACCGAATTGGTGCACGAAACGGTCTCCGCCTTCGAGCCGAAGATCGGGCAGAGAAATCTCTCGCTGCACATCGAGCTTGCGCAGGGCGTAAAGGTGATGTCCCGCCGCGAACGGCTGATCGAGATCGTCAACAACCTCGTCAGCAACGCGATCCGCTACAACAAGGACGGCGGTGCGCTGTACGTTACGCTGGAGGGCGGCGAGGTGCCCGTTCTGACAGTGCGGGATACGGGCGTAGGCATTTCCGAAGAGAACCGCGAGCGGATCTTCGATCGGTTCTATACGGTGGATAAATCCCACAACGGTTCGGGCGGCGGCTTTGGTTTAGGTCTTGCCATCGTGAAAAAGCTCTGCCGCAAGGCGGGCTGGAAACTTTCGGTAGACAGCAAATTGGGCGAAGGGACGGCCTTTTCCATCATCTTTGAGCATAAACAATAAAAAGTCGGGGCAAGACGACAAAACCGAAAAAAGGGTAAAACAAAGCCGCAAGACGGATAAACTGCGGAATGAGACTTTGTTCGGCTTAAAAAGGCAGGGCGTTCCATTTTTCCGAGGTCGAAGATCTGATTCCAAAAATGCAGGGACGTTGCGCAAATCCTACGTTTTTTCGCCGCCTGACGCGGTGGGATAAGGTTTCTTTGCGGACAGTCCTTCATAAACGGGATACAAACATAAACGGAATACAAAAATCGCCGCGGGCCGCTTTTTCGCAGCCCGCGGCGATTTTTCGGGTATCAGGGAAGATCGGAGCATTAAGGAAGTTTCTTTTCAGGTACACGAAAAAATTGTAATTCATTACGCAGGCAAGGGCAAAATTTCGGCATACAAAAAGCGTAAATAAGAGCGCAGACGAAGGCGCAGATCAGGGCGCGGACAAAACCGAAAAGGCGAGTTTTCGGCACTCGGACAGAGCAGAGAGAAATTTCTGCGGCAAAAAAGGGAAAAGCGGGGGCAATTTGCTTTACCGCCGGAGGAGAATTTTTTATAATAGAAGGGAAAAGAACGGAAGAGGGGACAGACAGGGAAAAAATATGAAAAAAATCGCAGGATTTATTATCCGATACCGTCATATTTTTACGGGAATCTTTGCGGCGCTTGTAATCGTGTGCGCATTTCTGATCCCGAAAGTGGAAACCAATTATGACATGACGAAATATCTGGAAGCGGATGCGCAGTCGGTCGTGGCGCTGGAAAAGATGGAAGAGGAGTTCGAAAGCACCAATACGGCGCAGATCCTCATCAAGGGCATCAGCGCCGCGGAGGGCGAAGAGCTCGCCGCAAAATTGCGGGGCGTGACGGGCGTCAGCTCGGTCGTTTTCGACGGGGACAGCGATACCTGTTACAGGGACGGAAACGCGCTCTTGAAGATTTTTCTCAATACCGGCGCGGGCGGAACGGACGTATCGGCGGCGATCGACGCGGTGCGCGATGCTCTGTCGGGGTACGAAGTGGCGCTGAGCGGAAGCGCGGTGCAGTCGCAGTATCTGCGCGCGGGCGTCGCCGCCGACATGGTCATCATCCTGGTCGTGTCGCTCGCGATCGTGCTGGGTATCTTGTTTTTGACGTCCAATTCCTGGGCGGACGTATTGCTGTTTGCGATCATCGTTGCGGGTTCGATCGTCATCAACATGGGCACGAATATCTTTTTGGGCAGTATCTCGTTCATCACGAACAGTATCTGCGCGGTCATGCAGCTCGCGCTCTCGATGGACTATTCCATCATTTTGCTGCACCGGTTCGACGAAGAATTGCAAAAGGGGCTTTCGAAAAAGGATGCGATCGCCGAGGCGCTCGCAAAGACGTTCGCGCCCGTTTCCGCGAGCAGCCTGACGACGGTGGCAGGGCTTGTGGCGCTCATGTTCATGCGCTTCACCATCGGGTTTGATATCGGCTTGGTGCTCGCAAAGGGCGTCGTCATTTCCCTGTTGTGCGTATTTTTGTTCATGCCCGCCTTTACGCTGTTGTTTGCCAAACTGATCGAAAAGACAAAACATAAATCGCTGTATGCTAAGCTGAAAGAAAAGGGGCAGCAGCGGCAGCTGCGCAGGACGGAAAAGGCGCAGGCGCTCTGCTTTGCCGCAGCAGGCGCGGGTGCGGAAAGCGCGGAAACGGAAAGCGGCTCTTGTGCGGATGCCGCGGCGGGAACGGGTGCGAAAGCGTCGCGGCGGCGGGGCAGAAAGATCCGCACGTTTGCCGATTTTCAAAATGCGTCCAAATGGGCGGTATCGATCGGCTTGGTCGTCGTGATCGCGGCGGCGTGCGTGCTGCAAAGCTTTTTGTCGTACAGCTACGTGATCGACACGTCCAAATATAAGAGCGCGCCCGTCAATGTGGAAAAGAAAGAGATCGAAGAGGCGTTCGGCGTGCAAAATCCTCTGATCGTGCTCATTCCGGCAGGGGACGTCGCTCTGGAAGAAAAAACGGTAAACGTCCTTTCGGCGTATACGTTCGAGGGAGAAAAGGTCATCAATACGGTGCAGAGCGCGCTGACGTCGGGGCTGTATACCGAAGTATCGGAGACGGGCATTGAGCAAGTCGATTCGATGCTCGCGCTGATCCGCAGCGACATGATCGAGGCCGAGTATCTGACCGAAGAGGAACCGATGCTGCTTTTAAACGCGCTGTCCTTCCTTTCCAAAGAAAAATTTCTTCAACGGAACAAGGACTCCTTGCAGAGCTGGGCGGATGAAAACGCAGAAAGTTTTTCCGAAGAGGTGCTCGCGTATGCGCAGGCGCTCGAGGGCAGCGTGACGGCGGCGGAATTTGCCGTGCTGTACTTTGAGGACGGCATGACGACAGCGCAGGCGGAACGGTTGTGGGCGGACATGGGGCTTTCGGCGCAGGAAACGCAGGAGCTTTCAAAGGCGTTGGAAGCGGCTGCGGGCAGCGCGCTGTTTGACGAAAATCCTTCGCTGGCGAAAAAGCTGGGTATGCAGACGGGTTTTGCGACCATCTTGCTGATGCCGTTCGAGCGGGACGCGCTCGTGGCGCAGGGCCTGCCCAGAAGCATCGTCGACGCGCTGTTTGCGCAGGCGGGCAAGGGAAGCGAGGCGTCGATCACGGGTGCGGAATTTTTGTCCGCGGGACTCATTGTCATCAAAGAAAACAATATTTTGTCGCTCTACGGCTTTTTGGTGCAGTCGCAGACGGATGCGCTGTACAAACAGACGCAGATGTTTGTGAGCGAAAACTATTCGCGCATCGTCTGCAATCTCGATCTTCCGGTATCGTCGGACGAGGCGTTTGCGGCGGTGGAAGATATATTAAAGACGGTAAAGGAGCAGACGGGGCTGGAAGATATGTACCTGGTCTGCGAGAGCTATAATTATCTCGATATCAAAAAATCCTTCGATCAGGACACGGTTACGGTCAATCTCATTTCCTTCTTTGCGATCTTTTTCATCATTTTGTTGACGTTCCGTTCCGTTTCGGTGCCGATTCTGCTGACCATGCTGATCCAGGGCGCGATCTGGGTCAACGTCGCCATCAGCGTGCTGATGCAGTCGCCGATTTTCTTTATTTCCTATCTGATGGTCCTCTGTATCCAGATGGGCGCGACGGTGGACTATGCGATCCTTCTGACCGACCGCTATATTGCCGCGCGGCACACGCAGGGCAAAAAGGAGAGCATGGCGGCGGCGATGGACGCGAGCATCATCACGATCCTGACCAGCGGTTCGATCTTAGTGATAGCGGCGTTCGTCGTCGGGATCATCAGCCGCGTCGCGATCATTTCCACGATCGGCTATCTGCTGGCGCGGGGCTGTCTGATCTCCGTTCTGTTCGTCTTGTTTGCCCTGCCGCAGGTGCTGCTGCTGTGCGATCCGATCCTGCGCAAAACGACGCTCGGCGGCGGGAAAATGCTCCCCGGGCCGAAAAAAGAAAAAAAGAAAAAAACAGGGGCGGAAGAGCACTTGTAAGAGGAAGAGAAGATCCGTCGGTTTCTTTTGCGAAACCGACGGATCTTTGGTACAAAAACGGGTATCTGCGCGAACAAGGGTTCGCCGCGTTTCAGAATAAGGCCGCTTCGTTTTTGCGCGAAAATGCTCTGCCTTGCATACGATTGGTTTTTGCGCACGAAAAAAACCGCAAAGAGAAACAAAACAGGCAGGCGTATAAAAAAACCGCCCGGCGAATCTGAGGTGAACCCCAAAGTTTGGACAAAAAATTAAATTAAAATGTTCGGTAATGAGTTCGGTACTGTACCGGGCTCATTCCTTTTAGTTTCAGAGAGATTCTCTCGTTGTTCCAATCGTCAATGTATTCCCTCAGGCGGCGGACACAAATTCGTCCGCCGTTTCAAACTTTTCGCCATAGAACAGTTCAACTTTTCGCTGTCCAAAAAAGTTTTCCGCTGCGCCGTTGTCCGTACAGTTCCCTTTCCTGGACATACTTTGAATCATATCGTGTTCTTTTAGATACCTCCGGTATTCGGTATGCCGGTATTGCCAACCCTGGTCTGAGTGAAAGATTGGCGTTGCTCCCTTTGGTAACTTATCTGTAAGACCTTGCAGCATTTCTCTGATCTGTGCAAGGTCTGTGCTGAGTGAAATGGAGCAGGATACAATCTCTCTGTTGTATAAATTCATTACGGGAGAGAGGGAAACCTTGTCGTTGCATACCTTGAATCATTCTTGATATATTTTAATTTTGTAATCTGCTTTACGATTAAAATAGTTTTCCCAATCTTCTATTTCTTTGGGAGCGGGGATTTTATGAATTTCTTTTAGTATTTTCCCGCTTCAAAACCAGAATGGTATTGTTTGTCGCTTGTTAGAGTATGTATATTTTCTTCTGCATCAACACCATTTATCCAAGTTTGAACAGAATAAACCCCTTCATCAGATGTGCCGAACTCTAAGGGGGGTGCGCATCGGCACTCCGAGAGTTGCAACCTGTTTCATAAGCGCATATTCACTTTTCTTTCGCTCATATTGTTCAATCGGAGAAACGCGAAGAAAGAATTAATTTCCTTGCTGATCAGTAACACAGTATTTTTAATCCTCCGACCAACCTTTATTTATTACCTGCTTTGTAATAAATTTATGTAGTAACATAGTTTTTTATCCTTTTAAATAGGTTATTACCTTTTATAGTTACTATGCAATAAAAAAGACTTGGAAAATAATAATTGCTTTACAGTGTGTAACTGATAACTTTTATTTTGACAATGGAGTCTAGATGTAGTTTGTGATCCTCTGTTAAAAATAGAATTATCTTTATTGCCCATCTTTTTCTAATAAAAGGAAAGGAAGACAAAAATTTATTGATTCAAACTTTCCAGGTATAGCGAAGCGTTTGTTGCCGCGATCGCACCGTCGGATACGGCGGTGGAAACTTGGCGAACCGCTTTTGTGCGGCAATCGCCTGCCACGAATACGCCTGCGGTGCGGGTTTTGCAACTCTCGTCCGCAATGATGTAGCCGGCTTCGTCCAGATCGGCGACGTTTGCAAACGCCGCATTGTCGGGAACTTGACCGATCGCCACGAATACCGCGGGAATTTCTTGGCGGCAAAGATTTCCGTCTTTGTCGGTATACTCGATGGCTTTTAGCTCGTTTTCGCCGATAAAGTCGGTCACTGCCGTATTGGGTCGCACCTCGATGTTTTCTTTGGTGCGAAGCGCTTTCACCAAATTCGCGTCTCCGAAAAATTTATCGAACAGGGTGTACATATAGACTTTTTTGCAGTAACCGGAAAGAAGTAAAGCGTATTGCAGGGCAGTGTTGGCATCGCCGACGAGGGCAACTTCTTGCCCTTTATAAAACGGGCCGTCGCACACGGCGCAGTAGTACACGCCCTTGCCCACGAGATCCTCGCGGTCGTGTTTTGTTTTCAAATGTTTATGCTTTACGCCCGCGGCGATGATCACGCTCTTTGCCGCGTATTCGCCGTATTCGCTGTATACGACAAAATCGCCTTCCGCTTTCTTTTCGATGCGTACCGCTTTTTCGATTTCAAGCTCTGCGCCCAGCGCGGTGATCTGCTCGAACAGGTTGTCCGCAAAGGCCTCGCCGCTGATTTCTTTGATGGAAGGATAGTTTTCCAGTCGGGGGGATGTGGCGATCTGCCCGCCCAAACTTTCTCCTTCGAGAACCAGTACTTTTTTTCCGTTTCTTAAAGCGTAGAGCGCGGAGGTCATGCCTGCCGCGCCCGCGCCGATAATGATAATGTCGTGCATGATCAGCCGATGCTCTCGATGTATTTGCGGATCTCGCTGGCGTTGTCGTACGTTTTAAACCCGTCGCCGTCGGGTACCAGCAGAGAAGGTGCTTTTTTCACTCCGTATTTGCGCGTTTCCGCCGCGTTCTGTTCGGCGTTGACCACGCGGTATTTGACGCCCGCTTTGTCCAGCATCAGTTTGCTGGTTTTGCAGTTGGGGCAGCCGTCCCTCGTAAACAGAACGGGGCCGTCCAGCATGGGAGCGGAGCAAACGGTTTCCGCCTTTTCCGCGGCCTGTTTGTGCGTTTTCAAAACGGAATGCGCGATATCGTATACTTTCCTGTCCTTGAACTCTTGTGTCTTGCCGTCGTTCCAGTTCTGTACGGGGCGGTAGTATCCGGTGATGCGGCTGTATACTTCCGTCTTTGCGCCGCAGTGCGGGCAGGTATACTGTTCGCCGGTCAGATAGCCGTGTTCCTTGCAGATGGAATAGGTCGGAGACAGGGTGTAGTAGGGCAGTTTATAGTTATCGGCGATCTTCTTGACGAGTGCCGCCGCCGCTTTCCAATCGGGGAGTTTTTCGCCGAGGAAGGCGTGGAAGACGGTACCGGAAGTATAGAGCGTTTGCAGATCGTCCTGGATATCGAGCGCGTCGAAAATGTCAGCGGTATAGCCGACGGGCAGGTGCGAGCTGTTGGTGTAGTAGGGGGTACCGTTCTCGTTTGCGGTGATGATTTCGGGGAAGTCTTCCTTATCGTGTTTTGCAAAGCGATAGGAAGTGGATTCCGCGGGAGTGGCTTCGAGGTTGTACAGGTCGCCGTACTCTTCCTGATAATCGGAGAGGCGTTCGCGCATATGGTTGAGAACGCGCTTTGTAAATTCCTGCGTTTCGGGGTGCGTCATATCCTTGCGCAGCCAGCAGGCGTTGAGCGCCGCTTCGTTCATGCCGACGAGGCCGATCGTGGAGAAGTGGTTGGCAAACGTGCCGAGGTAACGCTTTGTGTAAGGGTATAAGCCTTCTTCGAGCAGTTTGGTGATGACGGTACGCTTTGTTTTGAGCGAGCGCGCCGAAATATCCATCAGCCGATCGAGTCTGCGGAAGAATTCCGCCTCGTCCTTGGACTGATACGCGATGCGCGGCATATTGATGGTGACGACGCCGACGGAGCCGGTGCTCTCGCCGCTTCCGAAGAAGCCGCCGCTCTTTTTGCGCAGTTCGCGAAGATCCAGGCGCAGGCGGCAGCACATACTGCGGATGTCGCTGGGCTCCATGTCGGAGTTGATGTAGTTGGAGAAATAGGGCGTGCCGTATTTGGAAGTCATTTCAAACAGCAGGCGGTTGTTTTCGGTATCCGACCAGTCGAAATTTTTGGTGATGGAATAGGTCGGGATGGGGTATTGGAAGCCGCGTCCGTTGGCGTCGCCCTCGATCATGACTTCGATGAACGCCTTATTGACCATATCCATTTCCTTCTGGCAGTCTTTGTATTTGAAGTCCTGGTTTTTGCCGCCTACAATAGCGGGAAGTTCCGCTAAGTCATTGGGAACGACCCAGTCCAGCGTGATATTGGAAAACGGAGCCTGTGTACCCCAGCGGCTGGGAGTATTGACGCCGTAAATGAAAGATTCGATACACTTTTTGACCTGATCGTAAGAAAGATTGTCTTTTTTCACGAACGGGGCGAGATAGGTATCGAAGGAAGAGAACGCCTGCGCGCCCGCCCATTCGTTCTGCATGATGCCGAGGAAATTGACCATCTGGTTGCACAGCGTCGCGAGGTGGCTTGCCGGCGCGGACGTGATCTTGCCGGGAATCCCGCCGAGCCCTTCCTGGATGAGCTGTTTGAGCGACCAGCCGGCGCAATAGCCGGTGAGCATGGAGAGGTCGTGGATGTGGATCTCCGCATTCTTGTGCGCTTTGGCGACTTCGTCGTCGTAAATTTCGGACAGCCAATAGTTGGCCGTGATCGCGCCGCTGTTGGAGAGGATAAGTCCGCCGACCGAATAGGTAACGGTGGAATTCTCCTTCACGCGCCAGTCGGTCGCTTTGACGTAGCTGTCGACGAGCGCCTTATAATCGAGCATGCTCGATTTCATGTTGCGGATCTTTTCGCGGTTGCGGCGGTAGAGGATGTACGCCTTCGCGATGTCCGAATAGCCCGCTTGGATCAAAACGGATTCCACGCTGTCCTGAATGTCTTCCACGGCGATTTTTTCGTCCTTGATTTTCGGTTCAAAGTCCGCCGTAACTTTCAGCGCCAGCATATCGATGACGCTGGGGTGGTATTGTTTGCCGACCGCGTCGAACGCTTTCGTGATCGCGAGCGAGATCTTTTTGATGTCAAACTCTGAAATCTGTCCGTCTCTTTTAATAACCTGATACATTTTTTTCTCCTTCTCTCCGCCCGTGTCCGTGCGGCCTCTTGTTTTTCGGTTGGGCTTTATTATAACACCTGCTTTTCCGTTTGTCAATATCTTGGTGCAAAAAAAATAAAAATATACAAGATATAGTATTTTGTCGTGTTTTTTGTAAACTTTGCACAAGATTTTCCGTCTTTTGTGAAAAAGGCTGAAAAAAGCGATCGTGGCGATGCCAAGAAATGGAAAAAGCCGACCGTTTTCCGATCAACAAGGAAACTGCCGGTTGTCTGCGGATAAAAAAAGAGAAGAAAAGCAGCGCTTGCGCGGGCGCAGTGCAAAACAGGGCTTGTCAACGATCAAAAAGTGTGGTACAATGATCGGCGGAAAGCGGCGCGCGAAGAAGGGCAGATTTTGGATACGGGCCGGCTTTCCAAAACAAGAAAATGTGAAAGCAGAAAAAGAAAGGTATATAGGAAACGAAAGGAAATTCTACAATATTAAAAAAGAGGAAAGAAGCAATGAAAAAAGAAGCGGAGCAAACGGCGGAGAAGAAAAAGAGCGGCAAAGGCAAAAAGATCGCGTGGATCAGCGTCGGGGCGGCGGTGTTGGCGCTGGCGATATTTTTGCTGATCTGGTATTTCGGGGCGTCCTTTCCGGCGTTTGAGAAGATGTCGAAAAAGGAGTTTTCCATCCCGGGCTTAAAAGACGGAGTCTGTCCGCAGGGACTTTGCGCCCTGCCCGAAAACGAACAGGGCTACGAATTTGCCATGAGCGGCTATTGCGGAGAGGAAGCGTCGCGCGTATATCTGATCGGCAAAGAGGCGGAGCGGTATATCACGCTCACCAAGGACGGCAAGGCGGACAAGTCGCATTTCGGCGGCGTAACGGTATCGGAAGAATACCTGTACGTCGCGAGCGGCAGAGAAATCGCTTGCGTGCCGCTGGAAAGCGCGCTTGCGGCGGAGCAGGGCGAGGGCGTCGCCGCCGAATATTTCGACGTCGGGTTGCAGGCGGCGTTCTGCCAATACTACGAAGGCGAGCTGTACGTAGGGGAGTTTTACCGCGCGGGCAATTACGAAACGCCGAAGGAGCATCATCTGGAAGTGGCGGGCGGAGAGATCAACCACGCCTTCGTGTATGCGTTTGCGTCGGCCGAAGGAGCGGTCGGCGAAGGGGAAGAAATCGGATGTGGCATCGATTTTACGTCGCCCGTCAAAGTGCTTTCGGTGTGCGATCAGGTGCAGGGCATCGCCGTTTTTGAGGGCGGTATCGCCTTATCCTGTTCGTACGGGCTTCCCGCATCGAAGCTGCGAGTCTATAAAAACGTTTTAAACGGGGAGCCGTCGAATAGCGTGCAGATCGGGGATACAGCGCTTCCGCTGTATATTCTGGACGCATCCAACGCTCTGCAAACGATCGCCGCGCCCTGCATGAGCGAAGAGATCGCCGTAAAGGACGGACGGCTGTATATTTTGTTTGAATCGGCGAGCAACAAATATAAATTTTTCACGCGCACGCGGCTGAAAAACGTGTACAGCATCGAAACGGCGGAGCTTATAAAACAGGCATGAACGGCAAACGACCCCAAGACCGAAAACATGGGGTACGCAGGCAAAAAAACGAATAAAATTTTGAAAAACGGCTTGACGTTGCGGCGAAGTTCTTTTATAATTTCAATAGTATAAAAAAGGCGCAAGCGCGCCGAAAAGGGGAGAGAGGATGAATATTCAGGCAACGGATTCTGTGGGGAATCAATATTCCTACGAAGAGAATTTTTGGACGGGCAAAAAGAAACTGTTTATCAACGGACAGGAAGCGCAAAAGATGAGCAAAAAGACGTTTTCCGTGCAGCGGGCGGACGGGCAGAGTGAGGTTGTGACGGTCAAGGGGAGCTTTTTCTCAGGCGTTTCCGTTTTGACGAGCGGCGGCGAAGTTACGCTGGTCAAAAATAAATGGTACGAATGGATCTTGATTTTCCTGCCTCTGGTCGGCATTGTTTTCGGCGTTGCGCTGTGCGGCGCGATCGGCGGATTCCTCAGCGCGCTGTTTGGTTTTATCGCGGCGTTCGTCAACGCTTCGATGCTGCGCAGCTCCGTGAACATCGCGGTAAAGATCTTCCTGTGTATGGTGGTTACGGCCGTCGCGACGGCGATCTGGATCGGGCTTTGGTATCTCATCGCTTCGATGGTTTTGGCGGCGGTAAATAAGTGAAGAAAGACTGCGGAGGTTCTGTCGTTTTCAGAAAAAAGCGTGCAAAAGGGCATGGCAACACAAAAAAACGAAAAAGGCTGAAAAAAGAGGGAAGAAATTTTCTTCCCTCTTTTTTGTGTTCTTGTGAAACCGCTTTTTTTGCGGTTCTATTGGAATTTTGTTGTACTTTTTTGCGGTTTGTTGTATTTATTGTAGCTCTTTTTTGTGGTTTTAGTGCATATGCAAAGCCGTTTAAAACCGATCTTTCATAGCAGAGGACCTTTTGAAAACAGGACTTTTTCAGTCGGATTCAGTCGAAGAAAGGAATCTTTTGCGGGAAACAGGCTTTAAAAACCGCCGAGCGAATGTCTCGGGAGCAAAAAAGGGGGCATAGAGCAAGCAGGGGATGGCAGCGGCCGCAAAGGTAAAAAACAAGGGCGGATCATTCTCCTTCGCCGCGGATCTTGACGGAGGGGATGAAGGGCTTTAACAGGTCTTTAAAGGTTTGCAGCTCTTCGTCGGAGCAGGGGGAAAGGTCCTGGTCGAGGACGGATTCGCTCGCGCGGAAATTTTGCAGAAAATACCGCTTTGCGCCTTTGAGCCACTGTCCGATGCGGATGAAATCCTCGGCGCGGTGCAGCTGTTTTACGACGGTCGTGCGGAACTCATAATCGAGCGTGCCTTCCAGCAAAAAGGCGGCGCTCTCTTCGATTTTTCGTATGTTGCAGGAAACGCCCGCCGTTTTATCGTATTTTGCGGGCGAATTTTTGATATCCATGGCGACAAAATCGATCAGCCCGTCCGCGGCGAGCGCTTTGAGCGCGTCGGGAAAAGCGCCGTTCGTATCCAGCTTGATCGCATAGCCGAGCGCTTTTATATCGGACAGAAGTTGCGGCGTATCCGCTTGCAGGAGCGGCTCGCCGCCCGTCACGCAGACGCCGTCCAAAACGCCCTTTCGTTTTTTTAAAAAGGCAAAGAGCTCGTCGCGGCTGTATTCTTCGCCTTGCAAAGTCAAAATTTCCCCGTTCTGGCAGAACGGGCAGCGGAAATTGCATCCGCGCAAAAATACGGTGCAGGCGACGCGGCCCGGAAAATCGAGCAGCGTGGTTTTTTGCAGTCCGGCAATGTGCATACTTCCTCCTGGAAACGTCCAAACTATCCGAAAAGAAAACGTTCGGACAAAAACAAAAAATTTTTTTCAATCGGTCTTTCCTGTTCGGCGGGGCAAAAAAGCCTCGGAAAAAGAGGCAGTTTCAATTAGTCGTCTTTTTTTGCGGCGCTTGCGGCAAAAAACTTTGCCGCAAGCGCCGCGGATTGCCTTGAAAGCGCCGATATAAAGAGAGAAAGACGTCGCGTAAGTAATTATACACGATTTGCGTGAAAAAGCAAGGAAAAAATTCCGCAAAAAGCGGCGGTAATTTTTTCTTGTAAAAACTTTCCTTTTGTGCTATAATTCCCCAAAACAGAGGACAACATGGAAAAACAAAAATTAGTATTTCAAAAATTAGAGCGGGAAGATTTGGTGCGCCTGCTCGGGTATTTTCGTGCGCAAAATACAAAGATCAGCAATTTTTCGGCAGGATTTCTGTATATGTGGAGCCATCATATGTCCACGCACTTTGCGGAGTGGGAGGACTGTCTGATCCTGCGCGATATGTTTGTCGGGAAATTGTACTTTTATTATCCGATCTCCAAAAGCGGCGACGAAGCGGCGCAGGAGCGCGCGCTCGGCGCGATCGAGGAGTATTGCAGGGAAGAAGATATCCGCCTGCACCTGACCAACGTGCCGAGAGAAAAACTGAGCGCGCTCGTTCTTCGTTACGGGGACGAACTGCACCTTTCCAACATTCGCAGGTGGAGGGATTATCTGTATTTGGCGGACGATTTCAAGACCTTTGCCGGCGGAAAGTACAGCGGCCAGCGCAATCATATCAATAAATTCAAAAAGACCTATCCGAACTACTCCTTTGCGCCGCTGAAAGAGGAAGAGCTGCCGCAGGCGGAGGCTTTTTTGCGAGAGTATGCCGCTTCGCAGTACGCAAAGGGCGAATTTTCGGCGAGCGAAGAAATGAACGGCACGTTTGCGCTGCTGCCGCAGGTGTTTCGGCTGAATATGGCGTGCGGCGCATTGCGCGTAGGGGAGAAGATCGTCGCGCTGTCCATCGGCGAGCGGTGCGGCGATATGTTGGTAGTTCACGTGGAAAAGGCGCTGCGGGAGTACGCGGGCGCCTATCCGACGACGGCGCAGCTGTTTGCGCAGACGTTCGGGGAAGGAGTAACCTATATCAACCGCGAGGACGATGCGGGAGATACGGGTCTGCGCAAGTCAAAGCTGCAATATCTGCCCGTAGGGCTCGTGGACAAATACAATCTTGCCGTCAAGCGGACGTTTGACGGACTGTCGAAGCTGCCGAAGATCAAGACGGCGCGCCTTACGCTCGCGGAAGTGGCCGAACGGGACGAGGCGGCATTCGCCGCGCTTTGCCGGGACAGGGAACTGAATCGGTTCTGGGGATACGATTGGCGGCAGGACGCGCCCGAAACAGTGGAAGATCAGTGGTTTTTGCGGGATATCCGCAACGATTTCAGGCAAAAGAACGAATTGCCGCTGGGGATCTACTGCAAGACGACGCTGGTCGGCGAAGTGGTGCTGCACCATTTCGGGTATCGGGCGCAGGCGGAGATCGGAATGCGCGTTTTGCCAGAATGGCAGGGCCGGGGCATCGCAAAAGAAGCGCTGCTCGGGCTGATGGAATACGGGTTCGGGAAACTGAGCCTGGAGCGGATCGAGGCGAAATGTTTTAAGGAAAACGTCGCCTCTGCCGCAACGCTCAAAGCGGCAGGCATGCGCGTTTGCGGGGAAGACGAGACGTACTTTTATTTTTATAAGACGGCGGCGATGTAAATAAAGCCGTTTTCGTTTCGGTGTGCGGCGTTAGGGAAGGCAAATAGAAAGCGGCGGCAAAAACAAAAACGGGCGGCGTAAAATATAAAAAAACCGTGAACAAGTAGCGGCGGGAGAAAAAACATGTTCTCCCGCCGCTACTTTTTTCTGTATCCGAGGGGACGGCGTTGAGGGGCCGCCGAAAAAATGCCGATCGAAAAGCCGAAACAGTCGGCGCTGAAAAAAAGGAGTTTAAAAAATGAAAGTAAAAAAGCAGGTATAAATTGTATCAAAGGGGGGAATAACAGGCGGGAAGAAAAAAAACAGGTTTCATTTTACAAGGAGCGGTATGAAAAAATTCTGCATAGTTTTCGGTTTCTTATTCATAATAATTCTGACGGTAGTTTTGACGGCGCAGCCGTCGGCGGAAAAAACGGAGTTTTTGCGGCTGCACGTGCGGGCAAATTCCGATTCGGTGATCGATCAGGAGATCAAATATGAAGTGAAGGACGCGATCGTCGAATATCTGATGCCCGTTGCGGCGTCCTGCGAAAGCAAAGAGGACGCCATGGCAAAGCTGGAAGATTCCCTTTCCGGCATTGAGGCGGTCGCCGACAGGGTGTTGTCGGAGCACGGATTTTCCTACCGCGCGAAGGCGGATCTTCGCAGGGAGGATTTCCCGACGCGCGTATACGAAGACGTTACGCTGGAAGCCGGCGTGTACGACGCGCTGATCGTGGAGCTCGGCAGCGGCGAAGGCGCGAATTGGTGGTGCGTGTTGTATCCGCCCATGTGCTTTGCCGGAGAAGCCGACGGAAACAATATCCGTTACCGTTCCCGGATTTACGAGATCATTCGGGACTTTTTCGCGAACTGACGCGCGGGAACGATGTTCTCCCTCTTCGCGAAAAAAAAGAAAAACTTTTTGAAAAGCAAGAGGAGGAAAAACATGAACAGAGTTATACGAGTCAGTGCGCTGGCGCTCGCTCTGGTGGCCGTTTTTGCGGCGGCGGTGCTGTTTACGGTGCAGACGCTTTCGCGCGGCGACGCGGCGCCTGCCGTGTCGGAACTGACGGAGGAGGCGGCGGTACTGAAAGAGGGCAGCCGCGGCGACGACGTCAAGACGGTGCAGACCAAGCTCAAACGGTGGGGATACTATTCCGGCAATGTAGACGGGATCTACGGTCCCGCCACGAAGAAGGCGGTCGTGGCGTTTCAGAAGAAAAACGGACTGACGCAGGACGGGATCGTGGGCAAAGCGACGTTTGAGGCGCTCGGCATGATGACGCAGGCGAGCCAGGCGGGCGGAGGAAGTTCGTCGTCGGGCTACACCAATTCGGACACCTATCTTTTGGCGCGGTGCATTTATGCGGAGGCGCGCGGCGAAATTTATACGGGTCAGGTAGCGGTCGGAGCCGTTGTGTTGAATCGGGTCAAGAGCTCGCAGTTCCCCAACACGATCGCAGGGGTGATCTATCAGAAAAACGCATTTACGGCCGTCAACGACGGGCAGATCAATTTGACGCCCAACCAGACGGCGATCAATGCGGCGAAGGACGCCATGAACGGCTGGGATCCGACGTACGGATGCCTGTATTATTACAATCCCGTTACGGCGACGAGTTCCTGGATCTTTTCGAGAGAGACGGTCGTAACCATCGGCAAGCACGTGTTTGCGATTTAAAGGGAGGAGAGCAGAATGAAACGAGATAAAGAAAAGATTTCCGCAGGCGCGGAGAAAGTGGAAACGCTGGCGGCGATGAGCGCCGTAAGTCAGGTTCCGACGGGCATGGGGCAAAATCCCGCGGCGCCGGGTCTTGCGCCCGTGGCGCCGCTGCTGGCGATGAACGAGGGAGAGATCGAAGAGGAAAACGCGCAGGCGGAGCGCCGCGTGATGGAGGCGAAGGCCAAAAAGCTGCAAGAGCAGGCGCGCGAAAGGGCGCAGACGGAAAAACAGCGCATCAAGGCGGTGCGCGCGGAGGAAAAGAAGGCCGCGGCGCGCGCGAGAAAGATGGAAAGAGAAGAGAAGGCGCAGCATCATCGCGCAGAGCGCGCGAAGCGGGAGATCGAGCGTCGCGAAAGCGGCGCAAAAAGCGGCAAGGATAACGGCGGCAAGCGGGATAAGCGGCCCGGGATCGGGGGCTGGCTCGCGGCGGTCGTGGCGCTGTCCGTAGCCGTGCTGGCGCTGGGCGCGATCGTTACGGTCGGGTATTTTGATTTAAACAGCGTCAAGAGCGAGCTGACGGGCGGATACCGCAGTTCGGTCTACGAGCTTTCGGAGCTGGTAGAGAATATGGATTCCAATCTCGCCAAGGCGCGCATTGCGGGCAGCGACTATGAAATGCAGAAAATTCTGACGGACGTTTTGGTGCAGAGCGAGCTTGCGGCTAAGTGCCTGGAAGATCTGCCGACGGACAGCCATTCGAGCGAATCGATGATGTCCTTTGTCAACCGCGTCGGCGATTATTGCAAAAATTTGCTTCTCAAACTTGCCGCGGGGGAAACGCTGAGCGCACAGGAAGAGGAAGTCATCGAGTATATGTATTCGACGACGGAAAAGATCCGTGCGGCGATGCCGGAGCTGTTAAAGAGCGCGAACGTCGGCACGCTGGAAGAGCTGTTGTCGAGCGAAGGGGATTTTTCGGCGAAATTCGGCGCTCTTTCCAAAAATACGGCGGAAGTGCCCAAGAGCATCGCGGACGGCCCGTTCAGCCAGAGCGCGATGAAGAAGGAGAGCAAGATGCTCGCGCAGGCGGAGGCGATCACCGAAAGCCAGGCGGCAAGCCTTGCGAAAAAGTATTTCGGCGCGATGACGGACGACGCGCTCAAAGTGAGCGGCAAGACGCAGGTGAAGGGCATGGAGCTGTACAATTTCACCTTTAAAGACAAGCGCGGAACGGAATACTTTGCGCAGATCACCTGCCGCGGCGGCAAACTTGCGTATTTGGACGGATATGCGCCCTGCGAGGGGGAAAACTGCAACACGCACGCCTGCATTTCGGCGGCAAAGAAATTTTTGCACCGCGTCGGCTACGACGGGATGAAGGCGGTCTGGGTCGGCGAAGCAAACGGCGAGTGCTGCATCAACTTCGTTTGCCAGCAAGACGGCGTCGTGATCTATCCGGACATGGTAAAAGTGAAAGTCTGCATGGACCACTGCAACGTGACGGGGCTGGAAGCGCATTCGTATCTCGTAAACCATACCGACAGGACGATCCCGGACGCGAGCATCCCGATGTCGCGCATCGAAGCCAACGCGCAGGCGCGCATGGATCTGCAAGGCGTGCGGAAGGCTTTGATCGAAGTCGAGCAGGAAGAAGTTCTGACGTATGAAATCATCGGCGAATACGGCGGCAGAAAGTATTATGCGTATGTCGATGCAAACACCGGCAAGACGGTGGAGATCTTCATCGTGGTGGAGACCGACCGCGGCAGCGCATTGCTGTAACGAAAAAAGAACGAAAACCTGCATAGGCAGGGCGCGGCGCGCGGAGCGAGAGATCGAGGCGGCAGAAAGACAAAGGCGAGAAAAACTCGGCAAAACCGTTTGAAGCGCTGCGAAAAGGCTGCGGCGTAAACCGCGCAGAGAAAGAAACGCAAGAGGGGAAGCGTGCGCGTGAAACGCGAAAGGATTTTAAAATCGGCGCGCAGAACTAAAATCTCGCGAGAGGCAGGCGGAAAAGCAAAATAGCTTTTCCGCCTGTTTTTTTCGTTGAAGAAAAAAAGAGGGAAGAGAAAAATTTCCGCGCGCAGGGGCGGATGTGTGAAAGAAGGAAAAAAGAGGGGCAAAAGCGCCATGAAAGAGCGCCGCTTGTGCGAGGGGGCGGGGAGTATCGTTTGACAAAAGGGCGCAAAAGGGGTATAATACAACACAACGCGCGAAACGGGCAAGGAGCGCCGTGCGGCGGCTGCTTGCGTTTGAAAGGGTGCGAAAACGGAGATAAAAAAGTATGGAAAAGATTGAATTGTCCTTAAAAGGGATCCGTGCGGACGAAATGAGTTTTAAGCTGAACGGAATGCGTCCGCAAAGCGGCGGGAAAGTGGAGTTGAAACCGTCGTTTGCGCGCAGGGTGCGCCGCGCGGCGGAAAATGAAAAGCTGTTTTTTGTTACGCTGAGCGTAAAGATCGAAAGCACGCAGGAGTCTCCCAAGCCCTTCGATCTTTCGGCCGTGGTAACGGGGCTGTTTGAGGCGAACGCGCAGACGGAAGAGGAGCGCCGTTCTGCCGTCGTGGAGGCGACGTCGGTTTTGTATCCCTATCTGCGTTCGGCGGTAACGAGCCTGACGGCGGCCGCGTTTGCCGCGCCGATCGTACTGCCCATCGTGAGCGGACCGATGTTCCCCGAGGACAAGGAAAAAGAGGGCGGCTTTGTGAGCTGACCGAAAAAAACGAAAAAAGAAAAACCGAAGAAAGTGCGTCGTACAGAAACAACAGTGCCGACGGATAGGTCGTTACGGGGCGAAAGGAAAGAGAAAGTGCGATGCGCGCAGGAAGAATAAAACAAAGAGCAGAAAAAAGGAGAGAGCAGGATGAACAGGGAAGAGATCAAAAAGCTGTTGCCGCATCGCGAGCCGATGCTTCTGTTGGACGAAGTGGAGCTGAGCGAGTCGGGCGAATCGGTCGCGAAATATACGGTGCGCGGCGACGAGTTCTTTTTGCAGGGGCATTTTCCGGGAAATCCGATCGTGCCGGGCGTGATCCAGTGCGAAATGATCGCGCAGGCGGCGGTCGCGCTGATTCCGGACGTATCCAACGCGACGCCCATGTACACGGGGCTGAACAACGTGAAATTCAAAAATCCCCTTCTTCCGGGGGATACGGCGGTGATGACGGTTACGCTGACGGCGCGCAAAGGGATCTTTGTCTTTGCGAAGGGAACGCTCAAAGCGAACGGAAAATTGTGTACGAGCGCAGAGTTTTCCTTTGCCATCGTGCCCAAACAGGCGTAAGATTCAAACAGCAAGGGGCGCTGCCGAAAAGCTGGTAGCAACTGCGGCAAAACGAAGCGGCGCGAAAGAAAAAAGTCGAAATCGGTCGACATTTTTTGAATTTCTGTCTTTTCATGAATATGGCTTGACTTGCAGGGGGAAAATTATTATAATTGAGAAAGATTCGTCGCGCAAGCGGCGCGTTTTGGCGCGGGTTTTACACGGCGAAGAGAGGTATCTATGTCGTTTTATATAGCGGGAACGGGGAGTGCGATTCCCGAAAAGGTCGTTACCAACGATGATCTTGCGCAATTTTTAGATACGTCCGACGAATGGATCTATACGCGGACGGGCATCAGACAGCGGCACGTTCTGACGCACGAAAAATTGGACGAATTGGCGATCGAATCGGCAAAGCGCGCTTTGGCGGATGCGAATGTTTCGGGGCAGGATATTGATCTGATCCTCTGTGCGACGATGCGCGGGGATACGTATACGCCGTCGCTCGCCTGCACGATCGGGGAAGCGATCGGATCGCACGCGCCTTCGTTTGACATCAACGCGGCCTGCGTGGGCGCGCTGTACTGTATGGAAATTGCAGATTCGTTTATAGCTTCGGGCAAGGCGGAAACGGTACTTGTCGTCGGTGCGGAAGCGATGAGCAAACTGTTGGACTGGACGGATCGGAGCAGCTGCGTGCTGTTCGGGGACGGTTCGGCGGCGATGGTTTTAAAAAAGGGGGAGGGCAGACTTGCGGGCGTGCTATCTACCGATCCCGATTCGCACGTCATCCGTATGCCGAATATTGAGGGCATAAACAGTCCCTACAATCAGATCGGGCAGGAAAAGCTCGCCATGCACATGGACGGCGGCGAAGTGTATAAATTTGCCGTCAACGCAATGGGCAAGAAGATCGAAGAAGTCTGCGCCATGGCAAACCTTGCGCCGGCGGACATCGATTGGTATCTGCCGCATCAGGCGAATGCGCGGATCATCGAGGCGAGTCGCAAGAAATTTCATATCGAGCGGGAAAAGGTGCTTTTGAACATTTCCGAATACGGGAACATGAGCGCGACGTCCATTCTGGTTTTGCTGGACGAGTGCGCAAAAAAAGGCACGTTCAAAAAGGGAGACAAACTGCTGTTCGTCGCGTTTGGCGGCGGGCTTACGAGCGGTGCAGTCATTATAAAATGGAAGAAAGAATAAAGGAGAAAAAAACTATGACTACGTTGGAAAAATTGAAGGAAATCTTGAGCGAATGCAAGGGTGAAGATCTGGACATCACGCCCGAAACGACGTTTGAAGAACTCGAATTCGATTCTTTGGACAAAGTGGACATCGTCATGCAGATCGAAGAGGCGTACGATATTTCTCTGGGCGACAATATGCAGCTTTCCACGGTAGGCGAACTCATTGCGAAGATCGACGAAGCGGTGGCGAACAAGTAATTCGGGCGCAGACGTATGCAGACGAAGCTGACAAAACTGTTGGGTATACGCTGCCCGATCATCCAGGGCGGAATGGCATGGATCGCGGACGCGTCGCTCGCGAGCGCGGTGTCCAACGCCGGCGGACTCGGGATCATATCGGCGATGAATGCCGGTGCGGACTGGGTTCGGGAAGAGATCCGCAAATGCCGCGCCATGACGGATAAGCCGTTCGGCGTGAACATCATGCTGATGAGCCCGCACGTGGAAGAAGTCGCGCAGATGGTAGCGGAAGAGAAAGTCCCCGTCGTTACGACGGGCGCTGGAAATCCTTCGCGCTTTGTAAAGATGTGGAAAGAAGCGGGTATCAAAATTCTGCCCGTAGTCGCTTCGACGGCGCTCGCAAAAATGGTGGAGCGCGCCGGCGCCGACGCGGTGATCGCGGAAGGCGGCGAGAGCGGCGGCCACGTCGGCGATCTGACGACGATGGCGCTCGTTCCGCAGGTCGCGGACGCGGTGAAGATCCCCGTCGTTGCAGCCGGAGGGATCGGCGACGCGCGCGGCGTGGTCGCGAGTTTTGCGCTGGGCGCCTGCGGCGTGCAGATGGGCACGCGCTTCCTCGTCGCAAAGGAATGCACGGTGAGCGAAGAGTATAAAAAGAAAGTGCTCGCCGCAAAGGACATTTCCACGATGGTTACGGGCAGGCGGCTCGGCCATCCCGTCCGCGCGATCAAGACGACGTATACCAATCAATACGCAAAGCTGGAAGCGGATTCCAACTTCCCCGACGAAAAGCTGGAAGAATTCGGGGTCGGTTCCCTCCGCCTTGCCGCGAAAGAGGGCAATACGGAAAAGGGCTGTTTCCTCGCCGGGCAGATCGCGGGCATGGTTAACCGCGAGCAGACTGCCGCGGAGATGATCGAAGAGATCATGGCGGACGTCGAAAAGCGGATGGAGGGCGTACAATGGGACGTATAGCCTTCCTGTTTGCCGGTCAGGGCGCGCAGGTGCCCGGCATGGCAGGGGATATCAAGGACGAACCCCGCGTAAGAAAACTTTTCGACCTTGCCGAGAACATACAACCGGGCATCGTCAATACGATGCTCACGGGGACGCAGGAAGAGCTCAACCGCACTCTTTTGACGCAGCCGACCATGTTTCTGGCCGACCTCGCCTATGCGTACGTGCGCGAAAGCGAGCGCGGCGTTCCCGACTGCGTGTGCGGATTTTCCGTGGGCGAAGTGCCCGCGCTCTGATGTGCGGGCGCGCTGTCCGAAGAGGACGCGTTCCGCACGATCGTGCGCCGCGCGGAGCTGATGGAAGCGTATACCGAGCGGGTCAAGGGCTGCATGATCGCGGTCATCGGGCTTTCGCCGGAGGGCGTGGAAGCGCTCTGCGACGGGGAAAATATCCATCCTGCAAATTATAACGGGGCAAAGCAGACGGTCGTTGCCTGCAAACTGTCCGCCGAAGAGGAATTTACCGCAAAGGTGAAATCTGCTGGCGGCAGAGCGATGAAACTGCGCGTTTCGGGCATGTTCCATTGTCCGGAGCTTTCGCCCGAAGCGGAAGAATTTGAAAAATTTCTGCGCGGATTGAATTGGAACCGGCCGCGCCTCGACGTCTATGCCAATCTGACGGCGCAGCCGTACGGCGGCGATTTTGCCGATACGCTCGCGCGGCAGATGTGTTCGCCCGTCCGCTTCACGGCGACGGTCGCGGCGATGAAGGCGCGCGGCGTGGACGAATTTATCGAAGTCGGGCCCGGAAAAGTCCTGACGGGGCTTGTCGCGCGCGGCTGACAGAAAAGACAGAAAATCTCCGCCGGCGGATCCCGCCGGCGGAAAAATCCATACGGATTTTAAAAAAAGAAAAGGCGCGGTGTCGCATACCGAATTTTAGCGGAAGACACAAAACGCGGCAGACAGGTTTGCGGCGCGTTTTTGTATACGGAACAAAAAGGCTTTCCGCAAAGCTCTTTTCAAAGCGCAAGGCGGCGAACCGGAAGGAGCGAAAGAAGCGAAGTATAATTTAAATTTTGAGATTCACCGGAAAAACGCAGAAAGGGCGAAAAAAGCGGTGAAGGAGAGAAAAAATGGCAGAAAACAGAGTAGCGCTCATCACGGGCGCAGGCAGAGGGATCGGAGCGAAGATCGCTTTGACTCTTGCGGCGGACAAGACGGACATAGCCGTCGTCGATTACAGCGACGAAGCGGCGGCAAAAGAGACGATGGACGCGCTTTCGGCGCTGGGCGTCAAGGCAAAGTATTATCGGTGCGACGTATCCGATTATAGCGCCGTCAAGACGGTCGTGGATACCGTCGTCAAGGATTTCGGAAAGATCGACATCTTAGTCAACAATGCGGGGGTAACGGCGGACAAACTGCTCCTTCGCATGGAAGAAGCGGACTGGGATCGCGTTTTGAATATAAATTTAAAGGGTTGTTTCAACCTCATCAAGCACGTAACGCCGTACATGATGCGCAAGCGGTACGGCAGGATCGTATCCATCAGCTCGGTCGTGGGCATGATGGGGAACGCGGGGCAGGCGAATTACGCGGCGTCCAAAGCGGGCGTGATCGGCCTGACCAAGACGGTCGCCAAAGAATTCGGCCCGCGCGGAATTACGGCAAACGCCGTGGCGCCGGGTTTTGTCAAGACGGCGATGACGGACGCGCTCAGCGAAGAGCAGAAACAGGCGATGTATAAGTTGATTCCGCTCGGCACGCTGGGGGAGACGGAAGATATTGCAAACGCGGTAAAATTTCTAACATCCGATGCGGCGCGCTACATTACCGGCGTCGTATTGAAAGTGGACGGCGGAATGTACATTTAAAGCGGCAGAAAAAACGGGCAAAAAGCGGAGGCAAAAGCGCAAGGCAGGCGGCAAAAAGCGGCTGTGCGGCACGCGGGAGCGGACAGGGAGATCTGTTTCGGCGGAAAGAAAAAAGAGGTAAAAATGTATGGAAAGAAGAGTGGTCGTAACGGGGCTGGGGGCGATAACGCCGCTGGGCAACGATGTAAATACCACATGGACAAATATGAAGAAGGGCGTCTGCGGCATTGACACCGTAACGAAATTCGACGCATCGGAATATAAGTGCAATTTGGCGGGCGAAGTGCGGGATTTTGATCCCACGCTGTATATGCCGAAGGGCGAAGTTCGCAAGACCGATCTGTATACGCAGTACGCCGTGGCGGCGGCGACGCAGGCATACGAAGACAGCGCGCTCACGGCGGAAAGCGTATCGCCCGATCGTTTCGGCGTATATATCGGTTCGGGGATTGGCGGTATCCATACGCTGATCGCGGAGCATACCAAACTGATCGAAAAGGGGCCGGGCAGAGTTTCCCCGTTTTTTGTTCCGATGATGATTTCCAACATCGCGTCGGGCACGGTCGCGATCAAATACAACGCGCAGGGGCCGAACATCGGCATCGTTACGGCCTGCGCGACGTCGACGAACAGTATCGGCGAAGCGTACCGCGTCATCAAGCACGGGTATGCGGACGTCATGCTGGCAGGCGGAAGCGAAGCGGCGATCACGCCCCTTTGTTTTGCAGGGTTTATCAGCTGTCAGGCATTGTCGCAGAGCACGGATAAAAACCGCGCGTCCATTCCGTTTGACAAGGAGCGCAGCGGCTTTATCATGGGCGAAGGCGGCGCCGTAGTGGTTTTGGAGGAGTACGAACGCGCCGTTGCGCGCGGCGCGAAGATCTATGCGGAAGTGGTGGGCTACGGCTGCACGAACGACGCATATCATATGACGGCGCCCAATCCCGAAGCGGTCGCGCCGGCAAAGGCGATCGAGCTCGCGGCGAAAGAGGGCGGCGTTTCGGCCGATGCGGGCGTCTATGTCAACGCCCACGGAACGGGCACGCCCCTCAACGACAAGACGGAAACGCGCGCGCTCAAAAAGGTATTCGGCGAAAAGGCGTATCAACTGCACGTATCGTCCACGAAGTCGATGACCGGGCATATGCTCGGCGCGGCGGGCGGGATCGAGGCGATCGCATCCGTTCTTGCACTGCATGAAGGGATCTTGCCGCCTACGATCAATTACCGCGTCAAGGACGAGGAGTGCGATCTGAACATTACGCCGAACGAGGCGGCCAAAGTACAATGCACGTATGCGCTGTCCACGTCGCTCGGTTTCGGCGGACACAACGGCTGTCTTGCCTTTAAGAAAATATAGAAATACAGATATGCGCTTATTGCATGGTTAATGACATAAGCGCATTTTTCATAAACGAAAAGCGAGGAGCATCGGACATGGATAAGAAAAAATTGAAAGAATATATTGCCGTATTTAAAGAGAGCGGCCTTACGAAGATGGAAATTTCGGAAGCGAGCGGAGAGGAAACGTTTTCTTTGAAGCTGGAAAGCGCGGCGGCGGGCGTTCCGGTTCAGTATGTGCAGACGCTGCCCGAGCCGAAGCAGGCGGAAGAGAAGGAAGCGGAAACGGATTCCAAGGTCAAAGATTACAACAAATATCGCGACGTGAAGTCGCCGATGGTCGGTATTTTTTATGCATCTCCTTCGCCGGAAGCGGAGCCGTTCGTGAAAGTGGGCAGCAAGGTGAAGAAGGGCGACACGCTCTGCATCATCGAGGCGATGAAGCTGATGAACGACGTCGTTGCGGAAGAGGACGGCGAGATCGTCGAGATCTGTGCGGAAAACGGCGCGCTCGTGGAGTTCGGGCAGATTTTGTTCAAGATTTTTTAAAGAGCGGAAAGAGCGCAAAAAAAGAAGCGTTTATAGCGGCTGTTTTTACAAAAAGTCGTAAAAATTTGTAAAAATACGCGAAGAAATTTATTAAAAGCCGGTAAATTACGGAAAAGCGCAACACTCTAAAAACGCGAAAAGGCGCAAGAGTTGTAAAAATAAGGAAAAGCGCAACAGTTTAAAAACGAGGAAGGGCGCTAAAATCTTTAAAATACTGTGTACAAACATCTTTTTCCAAACGAGAACAACACAAACAAAGCGAAGACAGAGGTACTTATGTTCAGTAAAATATTGATCGCGAACCGCGGAGAGATAGCAGTTCGTATCATACGCGCGTGCAACGAAATGGGGATACGTACCGTCGCCGTTTATTCGGAGGCGGACGCGCAGTCTCTGCACGTCAATTTAGCGGATGAAAGTTATTGTATCGGTCCCGCGCTTTTGAAGGACAGCTATCTGAATATGACGGCGATCATAGACGTTGCGACGGCGACGGGCTGTCAGGCGATCCATCCGGGATACGGGCTTCTCAGCGAAAATCCGCGCTTTGCGGAGCTTTGCGAGAAGTGCAACATAAAATTTATCGGGCCGCACTATTCGGTTATCGCGAAGATGGGCGACAAGGACGAGGCGCGCCGCACGATGAAGGCGGCGGGCGTTCCGGTCGTTCCGGGTCTGGACGAGATCACGGACATTGCGGAGGCGAAAAAATTTGCCGAAAAGATCGGCTATCCCGTGATCGTAAAGGCGAGCGCGGGCGGCGGAGGAAGAGGGATCCGCATCGTCCACAAGAGCGAAGATTTCGAAACGGCGGTGCGCACGGCGTCTGCCGAAGCGCAGAGCGCGTTCGGAAACGGCAAGGTATATCTTGAAAAATATCTGACGGACGTAAAGCACGTGGAAATGCAGATCGTCGCGGATAACCAGGGAAACGTGGTGTGTCTCGGCGAGAGGGACTGCTCGATGCAGCGGAAAAACCAAAAGCTCATCGAGGAGAGCCCGTGCGTGACGTTAAAAGAGAGCGTTCGGAAAGAAATGATGCGCTGTGCGGTCCTGGCGGCCAAAACGGTGGGGTATACGAGCCTGGGCACCATCGAGTTTTTGCTCGATCGGCAGGATAATTTCTATTTCATGGAGATGAACACCCGCCTGCAGGTGGAACACCCCGTCACCGAATACGTCACCAACATCGACGTGGTGAAGTGGCAGATCCGCATCGCCGCGGGCATCGAGTTCATCTATAAGCAGGAGGATATCCGCCTGCGC
>CASDTU010000007.1 GCA_949283775.1 uncultured Bacillota bacterium | reverse complement strand
TAACTCGGAGCGGCTTTTTGAAACTTTTTGTCCTTTTTTAAACGTCGTACATCCTTTTTCAGGATACTTGGCGATTCGCTTTCCCTGCAAAGCAAAAGCAACGTGCGAGCTTGTGCGAACTTGTGCGAGTTTCCCCGATCTTCCGCAGTCTGATCGGCAGACGCGCTTACAAAGCGACGCCCCGGCGCACCCGTCAATGCACCAGAGAACCGATCTCCGCATCATCCGCCGCAAACAGCACGCGGCAGCCGCCGTCCGAATTGCCCGAAGCGAGCAGCATACCGTTTGAATACTCGTTTCCGAACTTATGCGGTTTCAAATTGACGAGGACGATGATCTTTTTTCCGATGAGTTGCTCGGGTGTATACTCGTCCGCGATCGACGACACGATGACGCGCTCCCCCGCTCCGTCGTGCAAGACCAGCTTCATCAGCTTATTCGTCTTGCGCATCGGCTTTGCCGCAAGAATCTTGCATACGCGAAGATCGCATCGGTCAAAATCTTCCGTTTCGATCTGCGCTTTCAGCGGCGCAGGCTCCGCGACGTATTTCTCTTCCACGGCTTGCTCGCTCTCCGCCGTTTTATTTTCTTCCGGCAGATCCGCCGCCGCATCGGGGTCATCCGCTTCCGACAGCGAAAAATCCAAAAGACGGGCATACCTTTCCGTTTCGACCGCAAACAAATACAGATACAGCCTGGGTCCCTTGTCGCGCGCAAACAATAAATTGTATACGTCCTTGAAAAATTTGCTCTGCACTTCTTTCAAGGCGTTTTTATCGTCCACCTTATCCGGATACACGCGCTTGGGAATCGCATACAGCTCTGTCTGCAACGTTTCCAGCGTATAGCCGCCGCCGGAAACGCATTGGAGCAGCTGCTGTACGCACGCGCGCTCCGTTTCGTTCATCGTGCGGAAATACTCCCAATTTCTCTTTTTCAAAAGGATGTATTCGCTTTCGGGCGAACAGGTTTTGAGCCAAAATTCCGCCTTTTCAAAGCGCTCCGCAAACTCGGAAACCGTATACGGCGTGCCGATCTTCGCAAAGAGCTTTTCCATCATCTCGGCGTTGAAATCCACCACGCTGCCCAACTCCACAAGCTGACCCATCGGAACGGTCGCAACCGTTCTGCCATCGATCAGACAGTTCTCCATCACGCGCGCGATCGTTTCGTTTGCCGTACCGTCGCGGTAGGAAGTCAGCATTTTGTCAAATTCAAAATACTGCCGCAGAATTTCGTCGCTCAGACAAAAATCAAACGCTTTGAGCGGCTCCGTCTTTGAATACAGCCATAAAATGATTTCCGGCTGGTACAATTTCAACAGAAAATCGGGCGTCATGTTGAAGCCGGAAGAGCCGGACATCTTTCCGACGCTCCCCTTTATGCCGATAAATTCATACCCCTGAAACAGCGGAGCGGGATATCCGAACACTTCGCGCGATACATCTTTTGCCGTATCGTAGCTGCCGTTTTTGGACGCATGGTCCTTTCCGCCCGGTTCAAAATCCACGCCTTCGGCGAGCCAGCGCATAGGCCAGTCCACCTTCCACTGCAATTTACAGTTGAAATCTTTCGTGAAGTCAAAGTCGCCTTCCTGTCCGCATTCGCAGACATAATGCGCCTTCGTGCAATCCTCCGACAGCGATACGATCTTCGTGCTGTCCTTTCCGCAGCAGGGACAGAAAATGCTTACGGGATAATAGTTTTCCCGCTCTTCCTCCGTCGCGTCCTGCGTGCGGTGCTTGTCTAAAATGTCAAAGATCTTTTTGCGGTTTTCAAGCGCAAAAATGACATGCTTTGCGTATCTTCCCGAACGGTACTCTTTCGCCTGATAATGAAATTCCATCTCAATGCCGAATTTTTTCAAGGAAGCCATGAATTCCTTTTCAAAATGCGCGGCATAGCTCTCTTCCGTACCAAACGGATCGGGGATGTCCGCATACGGGTACCCGATATATTTTTCAAACGATTTATCGCCGACGTGATCCGCCACGTTCTTCGGGACTTTCCGCAGACGGTCATACTCGTCCCAGGAAAAGAGCATCTTCGCCTTTTTGCCCCGCTTGATCAACGCTTTATACACAAAATAGCTCGTCGCTATATCGCGGAAATTTCCGATATGCACCGATCCGGACGGCGAGATCCCCGCCGCACAGACATATTCTTCTTTATTCGGGTTTCTGCGGATCACTTCGTCCGCAAGTTTATCTGCCCAATACATAGCACACTCCAATGAAACTTTTTTCTTTATTTTCGTCATTATACCACAAAGCAGGGGCGAAATCAAACTGTAAATGCGCTAATTTGCGCATTTTCCGAAATTCTTCGCAAAATCATTACACATCTGCGCACGAATGTGCTATAATACACCTTGCTTTCATTCAAAATTACTTTTCGGACAAAATCATTTTTCGGACCCTTTGTCCGACGTACGGTTATCCTATGAACAGAAAATATTTACGCGGCGTAAAAGACGGAATGCCCATCGCGCTGGGATACGTGTCCGTTTCCTTTGCCTATGCGGTACAGGCGGTAGGACAGGGCTTCCCCTTCTGGTTCCCCATCCTCGTTTCCGCCACCAACTTCACGGGCACAGGCCAATTCGCCGGCACCAACCTCATTGCCGCAGGCGCCAACTTCGGGCTCCTGTTTGCAACCATGCTCATCATCAATATACGCTACACGCTCATGTCGCTCTCCCTGTCCCAAAAAATGGGGAGCGGTTTTCCGCTCTGGCAGCGCGCCGTGCTGGCGTTCGGCGTAACCGACGAAAATTATGCCGTCGCCATCCGTCAGCCGAAACAGCTCACTTTTTCTTACCTCATCGGACTGATGAGCTGTTCCTTCTTCGGCTGGGTGGGCGGTACGGCTCTCGGCGCGGGATTGAGTTCCCTTCTCGCGACCGTCCTCACCAGCGAAGTCGGCGCAGCCTATTATCAGCTGCTCATGAGCGCGCTCAACATCGCCCTCTATGCCATGTTCGTCGCCATCATCATACCCCCGGCAAGAGACGACAAGAGTATTCTTCTCCTCGTGATCCTTTCCGTCGGAGCGAGCTGCCTGTTTTATTTTATTCCCGTTCTCGCAAACCTTCCGGCCGGATTGGAAATCATTCTCTGTTCCATTTTCTGCACTGCCGTCCTCGCCTTTCTCTTCCCGAAAAAAGAAGAACCGTCCGTGGAAAATGCGGTGCAAAGCAATGGCGCTTTTGCCGAGAACCCGTCTTCGGGCACGCCATTCGATCCCGAAAAAAAATCTGCCACAATTGCCGATGACACCTCTGCCGCAAATTCTGCGGATACGGACAACGCGGAAGGAGGCCGAAAATGAACGCTACCCTCTTCGATATGCTGATCGGCTGTATGATCATGTTTGCCGTAACCTACGTTACAAAGGGGATCACGCTCCTGTTTTTCCGCAGGGATATCAAAAACGTCTATGTTCGCTCGTTTTTATATTATCTGCCATACAGCGTGCTTGCCGTTATGGTTTTCCCCACGATCCTTTTTTGTACTTCCACGATCTGGTCGGGGATCGCCGGCACCGCAGTCGCACTGCTTCTCGCCTATTTTCGGCGCGGACTTCTCCCCGTTTCGCTCGCCAGCATCGCCACCGTCTTTCTCGTCGAATGGCTCATTTATCTCTTTTGATGCGCTTCGCCGCGAAAACGGAAAGATGCCCAAAGCGCGCTCTATGTACCGTATGGACAAATTCGCAATAAACACAAATTGCAAAAGCCGGAATACTTCGTACAGGGATCTGCAATAAATTTGAGATTATCAAAATCTATGCGCCGCTCTTAGTAAAGAGCGGCGCAGCGTTTTGAAAGGCCGTGAGGCAGGCGCAATTTTCTGCGTCTGCCTCACGGCCTTTGTTATTCTTTGCCTGTTTTTCTTGTTTGCCCCGCGCGTTTTATGCCCCGATCGAAGATAAGATCCAAGTCAGTTCCGGATCACCGTAATCGGCAAACGTCGTGGCAGGGCTTGCAATTGCGCCGTCTTCCGTAGAAATACCCCTGTCATGGATACAATTTCCGTTCGGCCAATAAATTTTTGCCGTTGTCAGTTTGACCGCTTCTCCCGTCAGGAAATGAAAATACGTCGTCTGCATGATTCCCTTTCCGTAAGTCGTAACGGGATCGTCGCTCTTGGAATTTGTATCGGTGATAAAAATATTTTCGTAACCGATCGTTCCGTAGCTGTACATCGCCCCGATCAGAGCCTCCGACGCGGACGCCGTATTTTTATTCGACGCAACATAGATATCGCTTCCGGCAAAATACGTATCGTAGTAATCGCCCTTTGCGCGATAGGTCTCCGTCTTATCGTCGCGATAAACGGCCTTCATCACGATCTCGTCCGAACGGTCTGCGTCCTTCATCAAAAAGGAAGCAATCTCCTGCATGATATCCACTCGTCCGCCGCCGTCGTTGCGAAGATCGAACAGCAGCGTCGTTTTGCCGTCCTTTTTGTATTGTTTTACCGCCTCTTCAAAATCCTGCGCCGCATCCCCCGTAAATTGAATGAGCTTGATATATCCGACGTCCGATGCCTGTATGATCTCGTCAACATTGACGAAAGCGCTGACATCTTCCCACTTTGCCGTGTCGCCGGAATGGATATTTGCATACGCCTTTCCCTCCGCCGCATAGAGCACATAACTCTCCACATACGTTTTCATCGCAACGGATACGACCGTGCAAGTGTCCGTCTCCGCATCGTCCGCCGCCTTTTCAGACAGGCGCAGATATACCGTGTCGCCTTCCTTATACCGTCCCATTTCTTTCCGCATCTGTTCGGCCGTGAACGTATTGCGGATGTCCTGTTCGGACGCCCCGATCCCCGTCAGAAACATCCCCGATTCCGCCTGCCCCGTGTAGAACGCGGGTGAATTGATCGCCACTTTATAGATCATGTTCGTTTCCGAAAAAAAGGAAAGCCCCGTCCCTGCCATGATGCCCTTATCCTGATCCAATACGGCATCGTACTCGTCTGCCGTATAAAAACAGGAATATTTGTCCAACAGTTTCTCCGCTCCGCTGATCGCCGCCTCCCAAAAATCGTCATCATCGATCTCTTTATAGTAATCGGAATCGATCATCTTTTTAAACCACAACAGGGAGCGCAAGCCCTTGTCCATCGTCAGATAATAGGTAAAAAATCCGGCAAAAAATACCGCCGCCGCAATGATTAGCGCCAGCAATCCCCATAAAAGTTTTTTGGAAATTTTCTTACCTTGCTTTTTTTCTTCTTTGTTTTCGTCCATGCAGTCTCCTCTTTTCTTTCAAACACGTCCTGCCGATAACGGCAGATTGTCCGTTTTTTCTATACCGTATTCTCTTTTTCCGCTGCGTCCCAAGGAAGCGGCAGCAGCTGTGCAAGTGTTACCGTACGTATCGGATCGAGTCCGATCAAAAATTCCGTCTTTGTATTCTCCGGCGAAAGGAGAGACAAAAATTCCCTGCAACTGCCGCACGGCGTCATCAGGCGATCCCCTTCCCCGACGCAGACGATCCTGCGCACGGCCGTCTCGCCGTCCGTCACCATCGTCGACGCGGCA
>CASDTU010000006.1 GCA_949283775.1 uncultured Bacillota bacterium | reverse complement strand
TTCGGTTCCATGATCATGGCGAACGACATGGCGCTGGTAACGTTTTTGCCGCTGGGGTATTTTGTGCTCGATTCCTGCGGCAACAAAAAGCTGGTCGCCTTCACGTTTATTATGCAGAACATTGCGGCCAATCTCGGCGGTATGCTCACGCCTTTCGGAAATCCGCAGAATTTGTACTTATACTCCTTTTTTGAGATCCCTGCGGCGGAATTTTTCAAGATCATGGCGATCCCGTTCGCGGTGGCGTTCGTGTTGATTTTGGGAGTGTGCCTGTTTGTGCGGCCGGAAAAGGCGGAAGTTTTGAGCCGCCCGAAGAATTGTCCGCCCGTTTGGAGAATTGCCGTTTACGCCGTATTGTTTGCCGTATCGGTATTGATCGTGTTTCGGATCTTTCCCTATTATTGGGGACTGTTGGCAGTGTTCGCGGCGCTGCTTTTGTTGGATTTCAAGGCGATTTTGCACGTGGATTACGGTCTGCTTCTTACATTTTGCGCGTTTTTCGTGTTTTCGGGAAATCTGGCGCGGATCCCGAGCGTACAGTCGTTTTTGAGCGAACTGATTTCGCTCGATCCGCTCGCGTTCGGCACGCTGTCCTGTCAGTTTATCTCCAACGTGCCCTCCGCGGTATTGCTGTCGCGGTTTACGCAGGACTATGCCAAACTTCTCATCGCCGTCAATATCGGCGGTTTAGGCACGCCGATCGCGTCCCTTGCGAGCCTGATCACGCTCAACACCTACCGCAGCGTTCAGCCCGGCAGGACAAAGAGCTATATCGGAAAATTTTTGCTGATCAACTTTTTATTTTTGGCGGTTCTGATCGCGGCGGGATATTTTACCGTCTGGGTGTTGTAAGCCGGTTGTAAAAATACTTAAAAAAAATCGTCGGCAAGAAGGAGGGCTTTCTCTGCCGCGAGCCGTTGAATGAAAGAGGGGGAAGAAAACATTGGAAGAGAAAAAAGGGAAAACGCAGAGCGCTTTTTCTTTGCAGAACGCGCAGGAGCGGAAGGCGGAGGAAAGAGCGAAACAAGGGCAGTTTTCGGCGGAGCAAGAGCGGTCGGAGCTGTTGCGGCAAGCGGACGGACGACCGTCGGCGGAGGGGGAAGAGCCGAAAAAAGCAAGCGAAAAAGGCGGCAAAGCGGATCGGCCGCGGATCGAGATGATCGTAACGCCGCAACGGGAAGTGGTATTTGTGTACGGCAAAGGCGGCGGCCGCGCGGCGCATTCGCCGGAAGAGGCAAATGCGCTGTTGAAAGAGAAAGCGGAAGGATGCCTGCGCGAAAAAGAACCGGAAATCCGATCCGACTTGAAGCTGTTTGCGATATTGTCCATAGTGTGCCTTGTTTACGGCGGTATTTGTTGCATAACGGCGCTCGTTTTGACTTTTTTGCTGGACTGGGCATTTATTGTCATACTGATACCGGCGGCGATCCTTTTTTTGATCGGATTCCGTCTGCGCATTGTATGGAAAAGGAAGAAGAGGGAAGAAAAACTTTTACTTTCCGCCGCAAATTTGTACGTTGCCAAGGTGCTCGATGCGAACAAAGGCCCTGTAAGGAGCAAGATATCGTATACCTTTTTTGCAGACGGAACAAAGCTTTCGCACAAAGCGGAGATTTTGAGCAAACGACAGTATGATTTATACGGTATTGCTTCGAAACGTCTGCTGATCGTTGCGTATGACGAAAATCTGAAAAAATCGCTCCCCGTCCGCATTTTTGAAAGAGAGGGAGAAAAAACTTAAAAAGAAAAAGCGCTTTTTACGAAAAGGGGCAAAGACGGAAAAACGACTTTAAACGCGCGATCGGGGCAAAGCGGCGGACAAAGCGTACAGCGGCGGGGAGAGGCGGAAAGGCAAGTTCGGCTGAAAAGCGGAGCCGACTCTTTTGGCAGAGAAAACGTTGGCCAAGAAGAAAAGGCATCTTTAATCTGTGCGATACGGGCAGAAAAAGGCGATACGAGTGAAAAAACATGAATGGCCGCATGGAAAAAACAATCGAAACAAAAACAAGCAGGACAAAAAAACAATCGAAGCAAAAAAATAAGCGAAACTAAAAAACAAGCAAAAATGGCCGATGCGCCGCTCTTTTCTTCAAGAGCGGCGCATCGGTTTTTGGGAATATAAAAAAGCCTTCCGATGCACGATCGTGCATCGGAAGCTGTTTTTGTCCTGAAATAAAAAGGATACGAAGTCCTTTGAACCCCTTAAAAGATTACTCTCCTTTGAAGGGAAGAAGGGCAACGATGCGAGCCTTTTTGATGGCGTTGGAAAGTTCTCTCTGGTGCATAGCGCAAACGCCGCTCATGCGACGGGGAAGAATTTTTCCGCCTTCGGTGATATACTTTTTGAGACGGTTGACGTCTTTATAGTCGATGACTTCCACTTTTTCCTGGCAGAAAGCGCAAACTTTTCTGCGGGAAGGTCTTTTCATCGGCTTTTTCATGGTTTTCTCTTCCATAAGAATACTCCTTAAAAAATTTTTCGATCAGTGCTTAAAACGGGATATCCGAATCGTCGTCAAACGCTTCGAGCGTAGGACGTTTTTTCGGTGCGGCAGGGGTAAAGTCTTCCTCGCCGCCGGCACTGTTTTTGGGCGTTAAAAATTCGATATCGTCTGCAATGACGTCGACGGAAGTTCTCTTTGTCCCGTCGTTACCCTCGTACTGACGAATCTGAATTTGCCCGACAACGGAAATTTTATTTCCTTTTTTGCAAAAGCGCGCCACGGTATCGGCAAGTCCGCGCCAAGCGGTAACGTTAAAGAAATCGACTTGCGGCTCGCTGTCCCCCGTGCGTCTGCGATTTACCGCAATTCCGAAACGGCAGACGGCAATGCCGCTGGCTGTTTCCGAAAGTTCGGGATCGCGCGTTAAATTACCGATTAAAAATACTTTGTTCATATTTTTTCTCCGTTTTTAAGCAGCTTTGGTGATCAGTCTTCTCATTACGCCGTCCGTAATGCCGGCAATACGGTCGAGTTCGCGGATCGCAGAGCCTTCCGCTTCGAACGTCATGAGCACATAGAAAGCATCGGTCTTGTAATTGATAGGATACGCGAGCTTCTTTACGCCCCATTTGTCGGTTGAAACTACCGTGCCGCCCAAATTTTTGACAACGTCTTCAAATTTGGAGATCAATGCGTCTCTGGCTTCGTCCGCCATGGCTGCATCGATCAAATAAAGCATTTCGTATTTCATCTGGTTTTTACCTCCCGGTCTTATTCGGCGTACCCTTTTCAGGCACGCAAGGTGTGCGTCTTTTTTTAACGCATACGATATTATACCCTAATTTCAGCGGCAAGTCAAGAATTTTTAAAGCGCAGCGGCTGAATTTCTCGTAAAAAGCGCGCCGCGTGTAAAAAAAGCGCAAAAACGTGCGCGCAGGAAAAAGGGCGCAAGAAACTGCTTTATGAAAAAAAGAGAGGAGCAAGTCGGATGTTTCGCGCCTTGCGTTTTTAAAAAAGGGAAAAAGATACCGCAAAAAAGAAGAAAAAAGTTTAAGCGGTGCGGCCGCAAAGGAAATAGGAGTTTTCGATTCCGCTTATCGGGGAAGGCCGCAGAAGGGAAATAGGTTTTCACGCGCCGTTTATCGGACAGGTTTACGGGGCGTTTATTGGAGAAGGACAGCCGCAAAAGAAATAGCGTTCATGGTTCTGCTTATCGGGCAGGTTTACAAGATTTTTTCAATAAAACGCAAGCGCGCCCGTTAATAAAATATAATCGCGCCGGCTAATAAAACATAATCGCGCCCGTCAATAAAATATAATCGCGCCCCGCTAAAAAAACGCAACGCGCGCCCGTCGGCGTATGCAGACGGGCGCGCTATACATTTTTCATACAAGGAGATGATTTTAAAGGTTTACCGAAAGTTTTCGAAAAACATCAGAAAAAATCTGTCTCCGCATTTTTTCAAAATGCTCAGCAGCCGAACGGAAATTCGTTCACAAAAAAACTATCCAAGACGCAGCCGAACGGAAATTCGTTCACAAAAAAACCATCCAAGACGCTGCCGAGGGGAAGTCCGTTCACGAAGAAAATCATTCAAGGCTCAGCTGCCGAATGGAAGTTCGTTCACGAAGGAAATGATTTGGAGCGTAAGATTCAACAACTCGTTGAGCGTAAGCTGTCCGACGCTTGATTTACTTCCGAATTTTCCGCTAAGCGCAGGGACTTTGTCGTAGGGGATCGCCATATCGAGCAAAGAGATATCCGTAATTTCGACCATACCGTCGTCATACAGTTCCTGCAAGGTGAGGGTGTTGATATTCCGCGTAACGTTCGGGATCAACTGATCGATGCTTTGCACCGAGCAGCGCTGTTCGGCGCCGGTTTCGTCGGTGATTAAATATTTCCACACGCCGCTGACGGAGCCGTACGAATAAAGCGTCGCTTCGGACAGATCGAGCGTTTCGGGAAGATTTTCGGTATCGACGATGTATTTGACGGTCAGTTTGACGTCTTCGGGAACCGCAGAGTCGTCCGAAAGATATTTATAGACGTAGGCGTCGTTGTCGAAGTACGAGGTTTTTCCGTTTTCGTCGACGTAGAGGGCGCCTTTTTCGGTATCGGAAGCGGCGAGAAGCGGAACATGGATCCAGGAATCTTTTTCGATCGAGAAGACGAACGCGTTGCCGTAATTGTAATATTGCTGTCCCTCTTCGTCCGTTTTGAGCGGCTGATAGAACAGTTTCGTATACAAATTTTCGGCGGCGAATTCTTCTTTCACGCCGTAGGAAGCGGGCGAAAGCGATACTTTCACCATATCTTCTTTTACGGGATCCCAGAAGTAGAGATAAGACTGCCCATAGCTGCCGTCCGCGTTTGCGTCGGCGATCTCCTTGCCGTCTTTATCGAGGTAGTATTTTGCCGAAGAGTCGGTTTTGGGAAGCTTCCAGGAAAGGATCTCGGTCGCAAGTTTGTAGGTACCGTCGTCGCTGCGGAAGAACAGGGGAACGGAAGTATAATTTTCAAGATTTTCCGCCGGGTCGGCGCTTTCATTGTTTTTATTCAAAAGCAGGTAGGAGCTGTACAGCACGGTATCTTTTGAAACGTCCGAATAGGTATATTTTTCGTAGGAACCCTTTTGGAAGACGTAGAGATTGTCCTGTCCGTAGATTTCGCAGAGGGCGGCATAGTCCTGTTCGGCAGTATCGGTACGCAGCGTGCCGACGGCAAATTTGTCGTAGATGGAATCCGCGAACATCATCTGCACGGTCATGTTGCGAATGTCTTCCGCGAGCGTTTCGAGGGTAGAATTTTTCAAATTTGCAAGGAGGGAATCGCTTTCGTCGATGGCGAGAATGTCGTTGAGGGCGAGGGTATTGATCGCCTCTCCGATTTCTTCTAAGGACACGTCCGCAAGGGCCTGCAAGATCTTGGGAGAAGCGGGATTTTCATCCGTTGCATCCTCGTCCGCTACGATCGTCAAAACGTCGCTGAGCGTCAGGGAATCGATCTTGGCGCTGTCCGAAAAGTCGTTCAGAGTCCAATCTTTGATCGCTTGCATGAGTTTATGGGATTTTTCGTCGATTTTGACGACGCTGGAAATTTTGATCTCGTCCAGGCTGGACGTGAGCTGTCCCACCGTCTTTTTGTTGATCGCCTCGATGGAGCCGTCGTCGTTGACCGTATAATCGACGCCCTCTTCGCCGTACGCGAGGAAGAGCAGGATCTGCGAGGAATTTGCGTCGAGCGTGAGAAGGTCTGCGACGTAAACGTTGTTCATTTCCGCGTTCATCGAATCGGAGAGGTAGGCAAACGGCACATATTTGACCGATTCGAGCATTTCGTTTGAAAGGTCGATGCCGAAATAGACGCCGATATCGTCGAGCGTGAGCTCGTTCATTTTCAGCGTGGAGGAAAGGGCGTTCATGCCGTAGACGAGGGGCAGATCGCCGATGCCGTTTGTCTTGACGAAGACGGGCTGCGTTGCCGCGGCTTCCTGCGCCTGTTGGAGCGTCATGGCCTCGCTGTCGGTGTAATCGAGGTAGAAAAGCGGAGAGGAAACGAACTCTTCCGACAGGACAAAGCCTCCGTTTTCCGTATCGACGAGGTAGCTTCCGTCCGTATCGAGGGCGGTCGCCAAAACGTACTGATCGCCCTGCTGCGCGTACAGCGGAACATATTTATAGGGCGTGGCGATCGTTTTTACGAAAACGATCTTCTCCGAAGAAGGGAGCGTTACGGGCGTAAAATCGGTATCCGCGGGGCCTGTTTTTGTGTACAGGACTTCGTCTTCCGCCAAGGCGAAGGTGTAAACGCCGTCCCGGACCGAATAGATCGCGTCGTTGTTTTTGGTCATGCGCTGCGGTTTTTCGCCGAAAGCGGATCCGAGATAGAGCGTTGCGCCGTCGATGCGGAGATAGCCGCTCTGTTCGGTGACGGTATCGAAGGAATACAAAGTTTTCTGTACAGACTCTAAGAGGGGCAGCGTTTCGCCGTCCGCGCCGACGTACGAGTCCTTATAGGTTTCGCTGCGGGTGTAGTATTCGTAAGAAGTATCCGACATCGTAAAGACCTTGTCGATCTGTTTGCTCTCGCTGCCGTTGACCTGCGTGTAGACATAGACGGGCGTCTCGGCGTTTCCGGTGATCAGGTCCATATCGGGGAGGGAAAAGCCGACGTATTCCGCCAAGTCGTTGAGGGTGCCTGTAAGGACAAGGATATCCATGATGCTCGAAGAGATCTGCGAAAAACCGGTGGAATAGAGGACGTCTTTATCGATGACAAAGAGTCCGATATTTTCGATATTGTCGACCACGCCGTCCAATTTTTCCTCGATCGCGGGAGAAATTTCGATCAGCGTGTTGAGCGTGATCTCTCCGGAGAGCGCCTCGGAAACTTTTTTCGCAAAATCTTCGATGGTGCCGTCGTAAGACTCGGAGATCCAGTCCTGATTGCCGAGCAGGCCCGCCAAGGTGCGCACTTTCACGGTTTTGTACACGACGACGAGGGTGCCGGCGATCGCGCCGATAAAGATGACGAGGGTCAGAAAGATCGTTAAAAGTTTTCCGCCCAGAGAAAAATTTGATTTGACCATATTTTTTCACCTCAGATAGTTTTATGCAGGACGAGGAATGTCCCGCTGCCGTTTAGTTCATATTCGCCGACTTCTTCGACCGAAAAGCAGTCGCCCTTGCAGAAGGGGGTTTCGCCGCGTGCCCATTTAAAATGTCCGCTTCCGTCCAAAATGCAGACGACGTCTTTCCCTTTCGTAAAGAGCTTATAGCGGCGCGGCGAGAAAATATAGAGCGCATCGTCCTTTTTTCCCACACGTGCGCCCTGCAAAAGTTTGTCTGTAAACGTAAAATCCGATTCCTGCGGAAGAGGTTCCGCCATTGTAATTTTTTGCAGTTTCATGCCTTTATTATAATATAAAACAGAGCGGAAAGCAATGATAAAATACAGTAAAATTCCGTAAACAGCGGAAAAATCATCCTTTTTCGGCAAAGCAAAGGCAAAGCGGCAGATTTTACAGATCATCGGACGGGGAATCGACCGCACTGTCAAAGGGGGGATCCGTGTCGTCAAAGAGCAGAAGATTTGCGCGTGTATCGGAGATTTCGGACACATTTTTTAGCTTTTTGTCGATGGTGCGCGTCTTTTTGGCGGCGTTTTCGATGGTGTCCTGCGCCTCCTGCAATTTTTTCTGCGCCTTTTCGAGGATCTGCACGAAGTTTTTAAACTCGTGTTTGAAGGCGGACAGAAGTTCCCAAAGCTCGCCCGAACGCTTTTCGATGGCGGCTGTTTTGAAACCGATCTGCAACGTCGTCAGGAGGGCGCCGAGGTTGGTCGGGCCGCACGCCATGACGCGCTTTTCGGCAAGGTATTCGGAAAGCCCCGGCATTTTCAAGGTTTCGGCGTACAGACCTTCCAGCGGCAGGAACATGATGGCAAAGTCGGAAGTAATGGGCGGAAGGATGTATTTTTTCGCGATGGTATCCGCTTGCAGTTTGAGCGCGCGCTCGAGGTTTTTGGCGGCGCGATCGGCGAGCGTTTTATCGCCCGTATCGTCCGCGTCGAGCATACGGCGGTACTCTTCGATGGGAAATTTGCTGTCGATGGGCAGATAGACGGTCTGTCCCTCTTTGGAGGGCAGGAGGACCGCATATTCCACGACGGAGCTGTCGGCGGGGTTGATATGCACGTTTGCGCGGTATTGGGAGGGGGAAAGCATCTGTTCGAGCAGTGCGGAGAGCTGCACTTCGCCCCAGGTGCCGCGCAGTTTTACGTTGGTGAACACCTTTTTGATGTCGGATACGCTGCCGGCGAGCTGCTGCACTTCGCCGATGCCTTTATAGACGGCTTCCAGCCGCTCGTTGATGATGGAATAGCTCTTGTTGAGCCGGTTTTCCAGCGTGGAAGAGAGCTTTTCGTCCACGGTCTGGCGGATCTGTTCGAGGGTATGCGCGTTGCTTTCGGTCATATATTTGATCTCGCCCGTTACGGTGCGCTGGATCTCGCTGAGCCTACGTTCGGTAACGGCGCCGAGCGCTTCCAGCTTTTCCTGAATGCCTTTAAGGTTGCCGTTTTGCTGTTTGGCAATGAAATCGAGATAATCCTGCACGCTGCGCGCGTTGGTCTCGGCGATATAATTGGCGCGCTCGAGCATCTGTTCGAGCCGCGCATTGTCGCCCGAAGAGGATTTCGAATGCTGCTGCCGAAGCAGGATAACGACGCATAAAAGGACGGAAAAAGCGGCAAAAATCGCCGCTAAAACGCTGAAAATCTCAGTCATGGCATATCTCCTTGGCAAGTTTTTCCGCAGCCGAGAGAAGGGCGGTGCGGTTGTTTTGCGCCCCGTTTTGCGCACAGAGCAGTAAAAGTTCGTGCAAAAGTTTTGAAATGTACTTTGCCGGTACAACGTCTTTTAAATCATTTCCCTTGACGGCGAGCTCTTTGAGGGAAAAGGGTACGCCTTCGCTCACCATTTTTTTGCGGATCTTTTCCCATTTAAGAAGAGTAGGGCAGGTTGAAAGGTCATCCTTACAGCCCGAATAATCCGCCTGCTTTACGAGCGCGAGCAGGGGATAGATGTCCGCGTTTTCCACGAGAAAGCGTCGGATCTTGCCTTCGCGTACCTTTCCGTCCAAGTCATACATATGCAGCCTTGTCAGACGGCAAACGGTATCCGTCGTCTTTTTGGGCGCTTTGAGCCGCTCTAAAACGGCGCGGACGATCCGTTCGCCCTCCGCGTCGTGGTTGTGGAATTTCCCCGTCAGCGAAAACATATAGGGCTTTCCCGCATCGTGCAAGAGCGCCGTAAGCCGCACGCGCGGGTCAGCGTACTTGCAGGCACGGAAGGAATGTTCCAAAACGTCGTGATCGTGAAAGTCTTTCCGCTGCGGCATTCCCTTGCCGGCGGCGAGCTCGGGCAAAATATAATTGAGTACGTCCGTGCTTTCCAAAAGTTTGAGCCCGTTGTACTGCGCGTATTGCAAATTGTATTTTTCGTCCGCGTGCAGAATTTGGCAAAGTTCAAAATAGATCCGCTCGGCGGAAATTTTCTGGATGCGCGCGGCATTGAATTTCGCGCCGAAAATACATTCCAGCGTCGGCGTAAAGCCAAGTTGGGCGGAAAGCCTTGCAAGGCGCATGAGCCGAAGTCCGTCTTCGGAGAACACCTCATCGGCGTCGCGCGTGGTGGATAGGGTGCGCGACTCGATCTCCGCTGTGCCCCCCAACGGATCGACGATCTCGCCTGTTTTCAGATCCCAATACACGGCGTTGCATTTAAAGTCCCGCCGCTTTGCGTCCGCGAGAATGTCGTTTGTAAAACAAATTTTCGCGGGGGCGTGTTCGCCGCGGCGGTACACGTCCGTGCGGAAGGAGGTGAACTCGATTTTTAAATTTTCGGCGGACAAATTGACGGTGCCGGTCGTCTTATAGACGCCTTTTACGGTAAATCCGCATTTTTCCGCATGGGCGGAAAAAAATTCCGCCGAGACGGGCGCGCACAGATCCCAGTCGTTGGAAGAGGGCAGATTTGCCAATGTATCGCGGACGGCGCCTCCCACCGCGTACAGGGGGAAGGGCACATTTTTTGCGAGAGTATAAAAGATTTCGGGTACAGTCAATTGCATACCATGAGTCCTTGTTTTATTTTGTTCTTAAAATTTTGCGGAAATATTTGGTTCTATTATAGCAAGTTTGAAAATAAATTGCAAATGTGTGCGATTTAGTATATAATAAGAAATAATTTGTGCAAAGACACATTGATTTGGCAGACGTATCGTCGGGAGGCAAAGGACGAGAAAAGAAACGGACGGAGCCGGTCTGAACAAAGGAAGCGGGGCTCTTGCGGCCGAAGAATACCGAGGGAAAGAAAAAATGTACCATATCATAGCAAATCCCAAATCGGGAGAGGGGAAGAAACTGCATATCCACCGCAGGGCGATCGAGCGGTTCGAAGCGCTTAAACAGGAGATCTGCGTGCATGAAACGGAAAAGCCGGGGCAGGCAACGATTTTGGCGCGCGAACTTTCGCAGGAAGGAAGCGGCGATATTGTCGTCATCGGCGGCGACGGAACGCTGCACGAAGTCATCAACGGGTTTACGAATTTTGAAAATTGCGCGCTCGGGCTGATTCCTGCGGGAACGGGCAACGATTTTGCGGCTGCGGCGGGGCTTCCGAAAACGCCGGAAGAAGCGGTGGATTTGATCGTGCATTCCGAGCCGATCCCTACGGAATTTATGCAGATGCCGAAAGGAGTTCGCGGCATCAACGTGATCGGTACGGGGATCGACGTAGAAATTTTAAAGCGCTGCCGCGCGTCTAAGGTGCTGCGGGGCAAGTTTCAGTATCTGATCAGTTTGATTATTTCCCTGTTCAAATTTAAAAATTACGAATTGCGCGCAAAACTGAACGGAAAAGAGGAAAAATACAGCGCATTGATCGCGTGCGTCGGAAACGGATATCGCATCGGCGGCGGCATACGGATGTGTCCGAAAGCGGTCTTAGGGGACGGACTTTTGGATTTCGTCGCCGTGGACGACGTGAAGAAAACGCGCATCCCCGCGGCGTTTATCAAGCTGATGAAGGGCAGGATTTTAGAAGAGTCGTTTGCGCGCTTCGAGCGTTGCGAACACATCGAGATCTATCCCGAAAAGCCGCTCACCATTCAGGTGGACGGAGAGCTGTACGACGATCTTCCCTTTATCGTGGACATCGTAAAGGACAAATTGCGGATGTACCGAAAAGAGAGGTCGGAAACATAAAAGCGCGGCAAGGGCAAAAGGGAAAGCGTTCGTCGTCGTTTTCATAAAAGAAAACTGTTTAAAAAGCCGGATTTGCGGCTGAAAAGCGGAGATTTCGGGGAAGAAGCGTCCGCGGCATATTTGTAAAGGGCAGAAAGAGAACGCCGTGCAGGCATCGGAGAAGGGGGAACGGAAAAAGAAAATTCCGTAAAAAAGTCATTGAGCGCGCAGCAGGCGAAAAGAGGCGGCGAAACGCTCGCAGAAAAGAAGAAAAGGAGAACAAGGCGATGGAATATGTCTATTTACTGCTGTTGATGGGCGTCGTGATCGCGCTGTGCGTGCTGATCAATCGGGCAACGGTTTGGCTGAAAATTCCGTCGCTTTTATTGTTTATCGGCCTCGGAATGGCGTTCGGAGTCCTTTTCCGCCTGATGGGGCTGGGGAATTTCACCGATTATGCGTTGGGCAACGTCGTTTGCTCCGTGTGCCTCGTATTTGTCATTTTTTACGGCGGTTTCGGTACGAATTTTAAAGAGGCGCGGCCCGTTGCAGGCAGATCCATGCTTCTCTCGTTTGTCGGAACGGCGGCGACGGCGGGACTGTTAGGCGTGTGCGTGTACGCGGTCTTTCGGGTGCTGCCGTTCGGTGAGGTGGGCTGGCTGGAAAGTATGCTCGTGGGGGCGGTGCTCTGTTCGACGGACGCCGCGTCCGTCTTCAATATCCTGCGTTCGCGCAGGCTGAATTTAAAGTACAGGACGTCCTCCCTCTTGGAGATGGAATCGGGGTCCAACGATCCGATGTCGTATATGCTCACCGCGGTGTTTGCGGCGGTGTTGGCCGCAAAGTACGCAGTTGCGGAGGGAGAGGCGTTGGCGGTTTGGGAAATGGCCGTCATGCTCGTTAGTCAGATCGGGTTCGGCGCGATCTTCGGCGTCGGGTTCGGATTTTTCGGGATCTTTTTGCTCAAAAAATTTTCCTTTAATATGGGGCAGGGGAACACTCTTTTTATTTTGGCGCTCGCGCTGATCTCCTATTCGGTGCCGGCGGCTTTGCCGGGGATCTTTGCCGGAAACGGGTATCTTGCCGCCTATATCTGCGGCTTGATGATCGGCAACGCGCGCATTCCGCAAAAGCGGGACTGCGTTCGGTTTTTCGACGCGCTGACGGGCGTTGCGCAGATGATGATCTTTTTCCTGCTCGGGCTTCTCGCTACGCCCGAATGGCTGATCCGCCCCGCCGTCTTGCTTCCGGCTCTTTGCATCTTTTTGCTTCTGACGCTTCTCGTGCGGCCGATCGTGGCGGGCGGGATCCTGCTTCCCTTCCGCGCGCGTCTCAATCAGATCGGCGTGATCGGCTTTGCGGGGCTTCGCGGGGTAGCGTCCATCGTGTTTGCAATTTACGCGGTCAGCATTCTCGGCGAAAACAATTTGCCGTACGATCTGTTCAGCATCGTCTTCTGCGTCGTATTGTTTTCCATTGTATTGCAGGGCTCGCTTCTGCCCGCCTTTTCCAAAAAATTGAATATGCTCGGCGACGGGGAGGACGTGCTCCGCACCTTCACCGACTATCAGGACGAAACGGACGTCTGTTTTGTCAAAGTCGTCGTCGGGGAAACGCATCCCTGGGCGGGCAAAAAACTGCGCGAATGCGTGATGCCCAAAGGATTTTTGATCGTACTGCTTCTTCGCGGCGAGGAGGTCATCGTGCCGTCGGGGAGTACGGTGGTCAACGCGGGGGATCTTCTGGTCACCGCCGCGCCCGAATTTGAAAATCACAACGATTTCGGACTGTTTGAAGAATACATCGGCAAAAACCACGTCTGGGAAGGAAAGCCTCTGCGTGAGTTGCATCTTCCGCAGGGTACGCTCATCGCCATGATCAAGCGCCGCGGCGGAACGGTCATTCCGTACGGCGCGACTGTTTTGCGCGAGGGAGATACGCTCGTGTGCATCAAAATACCGCCCAAAGAGGAACAGGAAAAGGCGGATCCGGCCGCTTTGGAGAAAAGCGGCGAGAGAAATTGACAAAAAAATGCCTTTTCAGGCTCGCGGTAATGGCACACAAAGGACAAAAAATAAAGCGGACAGTAAACGGATTTTTTCAGGTTTGCGGTAAGGGCAAAAAAGAGCGGAGAGAAAACAAAAAAAGAACAAAGAGAGGTTTCGTATACAAAGCGAAAGGGCTGCGGATGCAAAAGAAAAGGGATGAGCGAAATGCTCATCCCTTTTCTTGGTTTTATTATCTTTGTTCCCATAGGAACAGTGTAAAAGATAAACGAAAGATAAAAGAAACTGTTTTTTAAAAATTTACTTTGATTCCACGCCGTCGGGGGTAAAGATGTACATATCTTTTTGCAGTTCCGCCATACCGCCGCCGAGCGCGTAGATGGCGCCGCTTAAAATATCGATCACGCGCAGCGCCGTATTTGCGCTGAGTTCGTTCAGATAGACGATGACGGTAAGATTTTCCTTTAATCGGTCGATGACCTCTTCGATATCGCCGAAGGAACGGGGGTGGCGTATCTGCATCTGGTTGGAGGGCTGTCTCGGGATCGCATTGCGCTCCGGGAGATTTTCGCCGGGAATGCGCCGTCTTTTTCCGCTGTCGTTTTTATCCGCTTTGAAAAAATCGAACATTCCTTTCCCTCCTTTTTCGATCAATGGCCGATAAACGCCGTAAAACGGCGTTTTACAAAGAGCGCTCGAATGCGTCAAATTGCCGCGGCGGGATAGACGCGCGGTCCGAAGATCGCGGTGCCGAGGCGGATCATATTGCTGCCGCATTCGACGCACAGTTTCCAGTCGCCGCTCATGCCCATCGATAAGATATGCACAGAATTCTCCGTTTTTCTTATTGTATCATAAATTTCGCGCATAGACAAGCATAATTTACGCAAAAAAGCAGAATCTTCCGACAGGGGAAGCATTGCCATAAAGCCCTGGATGCGCAAGTTAGGATATTTTTTCAGTTGCAGGAAGGCGTTTTCCGCATTTTCGAGGGCAAAGCCGCTCTTGGAAAGTTCGCTTCCGACGTTAATTTCAATCAGGCAATTTGCCGTCCAATTTGCCTTTTCGGCGCGTTTTTGCAGTTCGTCGGCGAGTTCGAAGCGGTCAAGAGAGTGGATAAGATCGCATTTTCCGATGAGGTATTTGACTTTATTGGTCTGCAAGTGCCCGATAAAGTGCCGCCGCGCGCCGTGTACAAGGTCGTACTTTTCGACAAATTCCTGCACCTTGTTTTCGCCGATATCGTAAATTCCCGCCGCGATCGCTTCGTTGATCTCTTCGCTCGTGCGCGTCTTCGTGGCGGCGACGAGGGTAACGGGCTCTCCGAACGGGTTGGGCTTTTCAAGTTCGCTCAGAATTTTTTTAACGTTTTCCGCGATCAAATCTCTTCGCCTCCTTTCGGCTGTTTGCATTATATTTTCTGTGTCTTGTATTATAAACCCTTCGCAAAAAAAAGTCAACGTTTGCAGTTGTGCGAATAAAATTCAAAAAAACACAGTTGTTTTAGGGATGAAAAGAAATTTTCAATCTTGAAGAAGGCGTGAAAGGGCAGGGCTTTTTTGAAAAAGCCGTTTTTTGCTTTCAAAAAAGCGTTTGCGGTTAAAAAATCGCAGGAGGAATTTGAAAAAGAGCGGCAGGCGCAAAGATTTTGCGCCTGCCGCTGTTTAATGCGGGTTGTTTACGGTGTCCGTTTCCTGTGCCGATCAGACCGTAGGGAGGGTCAAATCGGGGACAGTGTTTTGGAAAGTAAAGAGCATCGTTTCGTATTGCGAGCCGAACGAAGAGCTTTCGTATGGCCAGGTGTAGCCGAACTCTTTCACCGTATCGCCGTCTAAGCGGACAAACACGTCCGTGCATTCGATCCCGCCGTCGAGGCTGAGGTAGGGCAAGCTCGTCTCTTTTGCCGCATAGTAGTCTTTCGTATCGGTCATAAAGATTTTCGTATAGCTGTTGCCGATCATCGAAAAGTATCCGTATAAAATATTTAAGGGGTTTGTACCTGTCCAGACGCTGCGCATGAAGCTGCCTTCGGGATCATTGCGGCGGTAGCGGTAAATTTCCGTTTCGTTATTTCGGAATTCATAGTAGCACTCTTCATAGGAACTGCCTGACGTTTTGACCGTATGCAGGATAGGATCTTCTCCCGTTTCGTCCATGCACCATTCGTAAAGGGTTTCCGAATGAGAGAGTTCGGAGCCGTTTTTTGTGTGAAGCGTGCTTTCCAATGTAAACGTGTTCGGTTCCAGCAAAAGGAAAAAGATGTTGTCCCATTTTTCGGGCGTGCGATCCGGATAGGGCAGGGAAAGTTCGGGCGTGTCGTACGACACCGTCCCTTCGCAGGTCAGCGTTATGGTTTTTCCGAGATTGGAAAAGTTTTCCTTGATCGCCGAAAACGCGACGATTTTGCCCGTTTCGTCGAAGGTCAAAGTGGCTTTGTCATAAACGATGGACCAACCGGGAACGGAGATCTTTGCGTCAAAAACGATATAGGTGTTTTCCTGTTTGGAATGCAGAGCGCCTTCGTACAGAGTCTTGAAAGAGAGCAGTGCGTCCGGCTCGATCCCGCTCTTTTCAACGGAGTAGGAAAAGCGTTCGCGTTCGAACATATTCCGATAGATCGATTCGAAGGTTTCGTCGTCCAATTTGTTGGTATAGGTCTCGCCCATGAGCGTTCCTTCGGAGGTCAGCCAAGAATGGCGGATATCCGTTGTGTCCTCGCTCTTTGCGGCATAGCCGCTCGTCTGTTCCTGATGCCAGGGATCTCCGTAGCTGTCCGTGCCGTCCTGTACCATTTCGATGTCGAGGGTGTAGTTTTGAAGATTCACTGCGGCAAACGCGCTTTCCCAAGCGGACTGCGTCATCTTTTCCCTGGAAACTTCGCTTTCGTCGGGCAAAGCGAGGTCGGGGGCAGAGTACGAAACCGTTCCCGTACAGGTCAAATCGATCGTCATGCTCGGCGTGGTATAGTTTTCCTTTGCCGCCGTAAAGGAAACAGCCTTTCCCGTTTCGTCGAAGGTGACAAAGACTTCGTCGAATTCAATCTCCCAGCCGGGGACGGAAAGCTCGACGCTTTGCATACGATAGGTGTTTTCCATTTCGCTGTCCGGGCTTGCCTGCGCATAGAGCGCTTGCAGGTCGAGCAGAACGTTCGGAGCGATCGGGCTGTCTACCTCGTCGCTGTACGAATAGAGTCCTCCCTGATCGGAAGAAACGGAATACGATTCAAAGGTCCCGTCGTCCTTTTTATTGTTGTAGGTATCGAATTCGACTTCCTGTCCGGAAAGCAGCCACAAGCGGCGCAAGTCCGTTGCTCCCTCGCTTTTCGCGGCGTATCCGCCCTGCTGCTGTTTGTGCAGCGGCGCACCGTAATTATAAGTGCCGTCCTGCTGAATGTCGATTTCAATGTTGCAGTTTTGAAAAACCTCTTCGCTGAAAGCGCTCTCCCATTGCGCCTGCGTCATCGTTTCCGCATCGCCGCCGTTGTCGCCGCCGTTGTCGCCGCCATTATCGCCGCCGTTGTCGCCGCCCGGCTGTTCGCTTTCGGAGCCGGAACCTTCTTCTTCGGTAGGAAGGCAGGCGGCAAGCGCAAGGGTGCTCAGAGCCAGCATCGATGCAAGGATCCAAATCAGTATCTTTTTCATACTATCCTCCCACATTAAAATATTGATTTTTGACATATAATTATAGCATGA
>CASDTU010000005.1 GCA_949283775.1 uncultured Bacillota bacterium | reverse complement strand
GCATTATCTTCCTGTTTACGTTACCGCCGCAGTCGCGTTACTGCCCTATTCGCGTTAACGTCCTGTCGCACTGTCGCCCCATTCGCGTCAGCGTCCTGTTCGCGCGTTATCTTCCTGTTTATGGTTACCGCCGCAGTCGCGTTACTGCCCTATTCGCGTTGCCGCCGCAGATGCGCTACCACCGCGGTTGCATTGCTGCCGCAGTGTCGCGGCCTTCTGTTAAAGAGCCGTTTTTTACGCGCCGCTTTTCAAATCCGTCAATGCTAGCAGGCCATCTTCTCTATTTCCGAAGATTTGACCGTCCGTATTTTTCGGCAAAAGAACGAAGCAGCGCAATTTGCTTATCCGTCACGGGACGCCCTAATCGAAATTGCCAATTCCCATCTTTGGTCGCCGGCACATTCATACGCGCTTCCGCACCCATAAAAAGCAGGTCCTGAACGGGAAGGATACTTAAATAGGAACGGCACTTCATCACCAATTCCATGACAGCCTTTGCCTGCTGTTTGACGGAACTTCCCGTCTGTTCCAGCCCCTGTTCCTTCAACGTCTTGCGCAGCGAAGTTTTAAAACGCAGGCGCGACGCTTCATCCATCGACGCAAGGAATCCGACCATCGTATCGTTATCGTGCGTTCCCGTATAACAGATCGAATTTTCTTCGATCTTTTTCGGCAGATATCTGTTTTTCGGATCGCCGTCAAACGCAAACTGCATAACTTTCATTCCGGGAAATCCGGTCCCACGGATCAAACGCAGAACGCCTGCATCCATCAAGCCCAAATCCTCCGCAACGAGATCCACTTCACCCAGCTCCGCACGAATCGCCGCGAACAAGTCCATTCCGGGCCCCTTGACCCATTTCCCGTTTTTCGCCGTATCTTCTCCCGCATCGATTTCATAATATCGGTCAAATCCGCGGAAATGATCGATCCGTACCACGTCGTACAATTCAAAGGCATTTTTCAGCCTTTCGATCCACCAAGAATACCCTTCTTTTTTATGCCTGCTCCAATTATAGACCGGATTGCCCCACAGCTGCCCCGTTTCCGAAAAATAATCGGGAGGCACGCCCGCTACCTTTTTCAAACGCCTTTCGCTATCCAATTTAAAGTATTGCGGATGCAGCCAAACATCTACGCTGTCATACGCGACATAGAGCGGCAGATCTCCAATAATGCGCACCCCCTTCGCATTGGCATACGCTTTCAGCGCCTTCCACTGTTTCAAAAATTCAAACTGCAAAAAGAGCCAAAACTCTACTTCCTCCCGATTATCTCTCTCCAAAGCTCTCAAACTCTTTTCGCGAGCAAACTTATACTTTTGCGGCCAATCGCAAAAGCTGGTTTGCCCGAACTTCCCCTTCAACGTCTGAAACAGCGCATACCCTTGAAACTTTCCTTCTTCTATAAATCTTTGAAACACCTCGTTTTTCCTGTCAAAGCGCGAAAAAGCACGCCGCAAAAGCGCATATTTTTTTTCATATAAAAAAGAATAGTCAATCTTTTTCCCGTCAAAACGGCACATTGAAAGCTCCGAGCGTTTCAATAATTTTTCATCCGCCAAGGTTTTCAGATCGATAAAATACGGATTTCCGGAACCGCTGAAAACCGATTGATAGGGAGAATCCCCATATCCCGTCTGCACAAGCGGCAAAATCTGCCAATACCCGACTCCGTTGCAACTTAAAAGATCAACAAAATCATATGCCTCCTTTCCCAGCGTCCCGATACCGTATTTGCCAGGAAGCGAAGAGATATGCAATAAAATCCCACACGAACGTTCTCTTTTTATCCCCATTTTCTTTTGCCTTCCCCGATTTTTGTAACTATTATTTTACACATACTACTTTGCAAAGTCAATAGTTATTGTCAAAAGGGGCGCAAAATTCCTTTACGCCCCTTTTACCGTACTCATTTGCTATATATTAAATTGTATAAAAATCTACAACCGCCTGACCGGATGAAAGATCTACCACAACTTTATACGTTCCCGCTTTCATACATACGATATTATTGCCGCCGTTTTGCTGTACAAAATTCGAATTTGCATTTCCGCTCGTACCGACGCTCGACCAGCCGAGATAATTGCCATAGGTAGGATCGGCGCCTTCACCATACCAGGTAAGCCCGAATTCTCCGTCGGAAGGAGTCGTCTCTCCCGTCTTGATGAACGTTACCGTCATTTCGACTTTGCCGTCCTGCGACGGAACGCGGTCTGTTCCCGACCATCCCTCTTCGATCGCGTTGCCTTTGATCAGTACTTCAAATTCCGGCATCGCTTCCTGGTATCCCGTAAAATCGACCACCGGCGAACCGTTCGTAAAGTCAATGCGAATCACGTAAAATCCTCTTTGCTCGCAAACAAAGTTGTTTTCCTCTACGCTGAAATTGTCGTTATAGCTTCCGCTTGTGCCCTTCATCAGACCGGTGATCAGCGCGCCGGGATTGTTATGACTGCCGATTTCCTCATCCGGAACTCCCGGCTCATAATAGATGAAGCAGAATTGATCCCCCTCTCCCAGCAATGTACGGAACTCAACCACGCCTTCTACCGTGGAATTACGCTCGGAAGGAGCCCAATTATTGATAGAAGAACACTTCATAAACACGTCAAATGCGATCGGCAGCTCCTGCTGAATATCGCCGTTTCTGACCCATTCGATCACATCGCCCACCGGACTTTGCGAATCCAATTTCAATGTCAGCGTGTAATTGCCTGAAATTTCAACGCGCACATTGTCCCCTGCCTGCGTGAAATACGTCTTTTCTTCGCGAACCGGCTCTTTGATATCCGAATAATTGTGCGCCGCCGCATACCATTTATTCGCTATCACCTGGAACATATCTCCGCGCGCAAGATCCAACGTCATCGTATAGGTGTTCTCACCCGACGCCTTCGTGAATTTTTGCGCGTTCGTCAGGTTGTTGCCGAACTGCGAGCTTTTCAACGGCTCCGTAATTCCGCTTCCGGAAATATACCACGTATCGCCCGGCGCATATCCGTTTTCAAATTTATCGTCGTATTTGACGGTTATTTTGTTGGTGTTCCGGTCATATTCAAACGAATAGGTACCTGAATCCTTTACCCCGATATTGGCGCCCGTTGCCAGCGTCAAATGCTCTACGTCCGAATTTTCCGTATCCACGCGGTCCGAATTGATATTGATGCTTCCCAGCGTGGTGGACCCGTCCACTTTCACGAAATTGTAAAACATAAACGAATCGCCGGCCACAAATTCATGCGAATATGTGTATACGTCTCTCTCTTCGTCATACACCATTGTGTATTCGGGGGTCGTGAAGTGTTCCCAACCCGTAATGTAGCTGCCCTTTACGTGAATTTCCAGCGCTTCGTCGCTCGGAGCAACGATCGGATCTCCGTTGCACACAAACGTCAGCGTATCCTGCACATTGTAATTGTAATTCTCTTTCTTTTCTTCTGTATAAGATTCATGCGCCGTTTCATACTCGTCGCTCCACGGGTGCGTCGTGAGCGTCAAAGTATAATTGCCCGCTTTGGAAACGACAATATTTGCTTTACGGGGATTCGGATCCAAGAAGTTCGCATTGATTTCAAAATATCCTTCCGCCGCTTCCGAATCAAAATACCCGAAACCGCGCTGATTTTCAAAATTGTTGTTGATAGCCAGCTGGAACATATCTCCGACATACAAATCGAGCGTGATCGAATATTCGTTGACGCCTTCCTTATCTGCCTTCGTGAGCTTCTGTTTCGCTTCGTCGCCGATCTTCCAATTCGTGTTGAACAGCACGGAACCTTCGTCCGAACTCTGCCCCAAAACATAGAAGCTGCGGACATCCTCTTCAAACTGATCCAAGGCAAAATAGCCGTAAACCGTCGTATCCTTCGTGATCCCTACGTCGAAGTTGAACTCATGCAGCATATCGGGCGTCGCGTACCAGTCGATAAAGGTATATCCGTCCTTCTTCGGGTCCCAATCCTTTACCTTTTCGCCGCTCTTGACCTTTTCTTCCTTCAATATGCTTGAATCGGAAATATCGACAAATTTTACAGTGTAATACGTTACCTGTACGTTTTCGCCTTGATCCCTGTTGCAGGCTGCCAAAGCCGCACAGGAGAAGATAAGGCAAATTCCCAATAAAACAGCAAAAACCCGTTTCATATTTCTTTTCTCCTTCCATTTTCCCTTTTTTTATTTTTTATCGAACAATATTGCGCAAAACCGCTATATCTTCCAGATCTTTTCCGCATATTCGCTGACCGAACGATCCGACGAAAAATATGCCGCAGAAGCCATATTGATAAATTGTTTTTTCACAAAATCTGACGAAGCATAGTCTTTATTGATTCGCAAAAGCGCATCAACATATTCCGGCAAATCGCGCGCGATAAAGTAGTGATCTGGTTTATGCCAGCTCGCCCCTACCGTGAGCGAATTGTACAATTCCTGAAAATACCCCTTTCCGCCGTCTGTAAACGTACCGTCGATCAAAGTTTCAACCGCCCGTTTCATCTGCGGATCTTTCGCAAAAATCGCGTTCGGATCATATCCTTCCGCCTTTAAGCGGGAAATTTCGTCCACTTCCGCGCCGAAAATATAGTTATTGCTCCGCCCGGCGTGCTCGACGATCTCAATATTTGCACCGTCCATCGTACCGCAGGTTACGCTGCCGTTTAACATAAATTTCATGTTGCCCGTACCCGACGCTTCCAACCCCGCCGTTGAAACCTGCAAAGAAACATCGGTTCCCGTTACGATTTTTTCCGCGTACGAAACGTTGTAATTGCTGACGAATACGACCTGCAACTTTTGATTGACGTCTCCATCCGCCGCGATCATTTTGGAAATTTCATTGATGAATTTTATAATCCCTTTCGCCCTGAAATACGCCGGCGCACTCTTTGCTCCGAACAAGAATACGCTCGGATAAAAATCTTTCAGTTCGCCGCTTTTCAGTTTATGATAAATTTCCAAAATCGCAAACGCCGTCATCAGCTGGCGTTTATACTCATGCAGCCGCTTGACCTGCGCGTAGACGATCGCATTCGGCAACAGCACGATCCCGTCCTTCGCCTGCACGTACTGCGCAAGCTGGGCTTTCTTCTCCCGTTTGACTTTGACAAATCCGTCGAGAACCTTTTCATCCTGCGCAAACTCTTTCATGCCGCCGAGAAGAGAAACGTCTTCCCGCCATTTACTGCCGATACAGGAGTCTATCAGCGAAGACAGCTCCGCGTTGCAAAGTTGCAGCCAGCGCCGCTGCGTGATCCCGTTGGTAACGTTCACAAACTTTTCAGGCATATTCCGATACGCCGGCGCAAACAGAGACTCTTTTAAGATTTCCGTATGGATACGCGCCACGCCGTTCACTTTGTTTGCCAAAAATACCGCCGTGTTCGCCATGGAAAACGTCGTTCCCTGCACGATGCGCATCGCCGCATAATCCGCCTTCTCTACGCCCGCCTTTCTGCAATCTCTGCGCTGTTTGCTGTCCAGCTTCACCAAAATATCGTAAATATCTGGCAGCAATGCCTGGATATACTTTTTCGGCCAGCATTCGAGCGCTTCCGGCAGGATCGTGTGGTTTGTATAATTGAACGTTTCCCGCGCGATCATAACCGCCTTGGCAAACGGAACGGAATATTCATGCGTCAAAACGCGGATAAATTCGACCGCCGCAAGCACGGGGTGCGTATCGTTCAGCTGCACCGCGTTCTTTTTGGAAAACGCGGCGAACCCCTTTCCGTTTTCCCGAACGTACCGTTCAATCAGATCGCCCACCGCCGCGGCCGATAAAAAGTATTCCTGCCTCAGCCGCAGCAATTTTCCTTCTTCCGTATCGTCCGCAGGATACAGATATTCGCTGATTTGTTCCGCCTTTTTGCCCCCTTCCGCCTGATACAGACGAAGAGCGTTGATGCGATCCTTTCCGATAATGGGAACATCGTACGGAACCGCCGTCACATCCATGTCGGCAAAACGGATCACGCGCCTCTCCCCTTCTTTGCGGATACTCCAAGGATCGCCGAAAGACTGCCAATCGTCCGGAAACTCTTCCTGAAATCCGTCCTCAAAGCGCTGTTTGAAGAGTCCGTATTTATACCGTATCCCCATTCCGTACAGAGGCAGATTCAAACCCGCCGCGGAATCGATAAAGCAAGCGGCAAGCCTGCCCAATCCGCCGTTGCCCAGCGCCGCATCTTCGATCTCCTCGAACATCTGAATGGAAACGCCCTTTTCCCGCAAAATATTCGCCACGTCTTCCAAAATCCCGAGCTCCAACAGGTTGTTGTAAAACATACGCCCGATCAAAAATTCAATGGATAAATAGTATGCGGCTTTGTTTTGCGTTTCACAGGTTTTGATCTCGATATTCTTCATGACCGCGTCCGAGATCTCATTATAAAGCTGTACGACCGTCTTTCCCTGCGGATCGATCGCTTTGATCGCATTCAATATTTTTTCTTTCATGTCATTCCTCCGTTTTCTTCATTCTTTCACAGCGCCGGAAGCCGCTCCCGAAACGAGAAAACGGGATAAAGCAAAGTACAAAATTACGATCGGCAGCGCCACGAACACCGAACCTGCCGCAAACAAGGAGAACATATCCTCCGGCATTTCGTTCAGCCCGATCGCGATGGTATAATTGTCCTTGTTTCCGCCAAGCAGCATCTGCGGCAAAATAAAGTCGCTCCACGGGAAGGTAAAGGACGTCAGCGCCGTATACACCAAAATGGGTTTGGCAAGCGGCATCGTCATCTTTAAAAACACCTGAAAATTGGTTGCGCCGTCGATTCTCGCCGCATCGTATATGCTGTTGGGGATCGTGTCAAAAAATCCTTTTTGCGTCAAATATCCGATCGGCGCGCTGCAAGAATACAAAATGACCAATCCGTTCAGATTATTGAATAAATGCAGCTGGGTCATGATAACAAAGAGCGCCGTCATGTTCATAAAATTCGGGAAAATACCGAATAAAAGCGTCATCTTCATCATGGCTTTTCTGCTCTTGAAGCGGAATCTCGACATCGTGTACGCCGTCAGCGTGACCAATATTGTCGAAAAGATACAGCTTAAAATCGCCACATAAAAGGTATTGCCGAGCCACAACGTATAGTTGCAGCTTTGCGTTTTTTTCGTAAACAGATCGTGCCAAGTGTTGAAACTGAATTGCTTGGGAAAAAATCCGACATAATCGTAGATCGAACCCGTCGCGCTGAACGACGACGTGATCAGCCATATACAGGGAAACAAAAATATAAATCCGATGACCGCAAGAAGTAAATACGACCAAACGGAATCCAAGGCGCGCTTTGCCTTGATACTTTTTGCAATCGAACTCATTTATACGTATCCTCCCTTTTATACGACGGGGACGTGATATACGCTATCAACGAAAAAGTACCCGTTATGATAAAAATTAAAATACTGACGGAAGACGCAATTCCATAATATTTATTGTCTCCGCCCAAAGCCAGATTGTACAGCCAGTTGATCAAAAGATCGGTGCTGTTTGCCAAAAAATATTCCGTATTATTGACCTGTCCGCTCCGCAGGAAGAAGGAAACGCCGAAGTTGTTGAAATTCCCGATAAACTGCGTGATCAAAATCGGCATCGTCGCAAAAAACACAAACGGAAGCGTCAGCGAGAAAAACTGCCGCATCGGCGTCGCGCCGTCAATATCCGCCGCCTCGTACATATCCTTATTCATGTTGGAAAGTACGCTCGTCGAAAGCAGCATGGACGAAGGGATCGTTACCCATGTATTGACGATCAGACAGACCGCCCTCGCCCAGGTTACGGAATTGAGGCTCAAAAAGTCGACCCGCGCGCTCTCGCCCCAAATTTTTACCACAAGCCAATTGATCGGACCCATTCCGCTGAACATATACCGAAATCCGATCATCGTGATAAATCCGGGCACCGCATACGCCAAGATCGGAAAGGCGCGCCAAAGCTTTTTCCCTTTTACGCACTGTTTGTTGATCAAAAGCGCCAAGCACAATCCGCCGAAATAGCTGAAAAACGTCGCCAAAACCGCCCATACGATATTCCAGGCAAAGATCTTGCCGATCGTACTGATATATTTGGATACCGTCAAGATCGTGCGAAAATTTTCAAAGCCGACCCAATCCACCAGCTTCGGAGGAGAAATCTTGCCGCTGTAATTCGTAAAAGCCGTAAGAACCGTAAAAATGATCGGCAATACGTTGAAGATCAATACGCCGACAACCGGAAGCGCCAGCGTAACCATATAAAACTTTTCATCGAGCAGGGATTTTAAGGATTGCGTAAAGGTGTTGACCGGCCGCTCCTGCGCCGTGCGCAGCGCGACGGCGTTTGCATCCTTGAAGTTCTGCACAAACACAAACGCCAAAAAGGCAAACACACAGAGCGACGCCACGCCCCGTATCAACATGGTGATCGAGTTGTCCCCTTCGATCCCCATGATCGGATTTCCTTCCACCGTGCCGAGCGTGAACAAGCCGATAAAATCCGTTATGCCCATGAATACAAAATATACAATAAACAGGATTTCCGCTAAAATCAGCAATATACCTTTCCCGATCTGCCTGTTTTTGATTTGACCGGCACCCATAAAAAGCATGGAATATTTTGCAGCCGGCGTACACGTTTTTAAAAATCTGTCCAGCCTCTGAAAAGGCGACTTGATTTTATTGATTACGGTAGATCCGCTCATAAAATACTCCTCCGCCTTTTAACCGATTTCCATCGAAGACTGTATGTCCTGCACGGTGGACTTTAACAGATCTTTCAGCGATTGATCCGTCGCGTATTTGCTCGGTTTGCCCTTTCCCGTGATCGTCACGTCGTCCGCAACCAGCGCAAACATCGACCCGACCGATGACCATACAAACGTCAGATCGCGCACGGAAGGCATCATAACGATCCTGTTCTCTTCCACTCTTTGATAAACCATCTCGCTGTATGCGTTCGTTCCTTCCGCTTCCGCAGCGTCCTTGCGAGCCGGCACGACGCCCAATTTCTCGGCACGCTTCGTCACTTGATCGTATTTCGACGCGAAATCTATAAACAACAGACACGCCTTCGGAGCCTTTGTATAGGAGCTGATCGCATATCCGTTTACTCCCCCCATCGATTTCGCCGCAAACGTCTGCGTCTCCACGTCTGTGATCGTGTCCGTCAGCTTACCGGAATTCGGCAGACGCGGCAGATCCGCAACTTTCAAATTTTCTTTGGCTTTCTGCGTTGCAGCGTCTTTCGAAAGTTTTTCCGTCCGCACATATTCGTTGACCAACGCATTCAAAAATTTGACGTATACGTCCGGCGTGGTGATCGTGGCAAAATATTTTCCGCTCGCCAAACTGTTATACGCCTGCACGGTGTACGAATCGGTCGACGCGGAACTGTCCATGATCGAAGCCAGATCTTGCATGACTTTCAACCCCTTGTAGGAATCGCCGTTTGCAAGCCCCAGATCCATCGTATTATCGCCGAAAATATACGCGCCGTACGACAGCAAATACCCGAAGTTAAAATATTGATTGTTCAAAGAATGCACAAACCCATAGACCGGATTGTCGTTCGTCGAACCCTGGCGGATCGTCTTGCTGTATGCGTAAAGCCCGTTGTACGTTTCGAGCATATCCGGAACGTCGTTGGAATTCGCATCCCACTTCGTTTCCCAATCCGAAGGCAGTTTGTCCTGACGATAATACATCACGAGCGACTGCACGTTGATCGGAACGCCGAACTGCAAATCATATCCGAATTTGTTCATTTCATACGTCTGCGAGATGGCGGAATCCAAAACGCCCTCTTTATAAATGTCTAACTTTTCGGTCGGCAAAGGCAATACGTGCCCGTTTTCCGCATACCGCATAATCACGTCGTTCGCGTCGTACAGAACGTCCGGTCCGTAGCCCAAAGGCCCGTTCGTCTCCAAATCGGTATACTGGCTCATGTTTGCATCTTCCGCTTTAATGCCGTATTTTGCATACTCTGCATTAAATGCATCCACCAATTGCTTAAAATACCCTTCATCCACTGCCGTATCATTGTCCAACACTTTGATCGTCACATTGTTTTCCGGCTCGCCTTCAAACTTTGCCATCAGTTGTTCGTAGGTAAACGTTGTGTTCGAGCCGCTCCCTCTCGTGCAACCGACAAGAAAAGCCGCCGTTAAAGTTACCGCCAACAACACACACAGAAGTTTTTTCATACCAACCCCCTGTTAATAAGATTCAATATTATAAAATCCATCGATTTTATTTCATATTTTCTGTCGCCGCAGGCATACAAAAGATCGCTCTTCGTATTGTTTACGGCCAACAGAAATTCCCCGCGTTCTATTTTGAAAATACCTTTCTCTGCCGAAAAGGATATTGCATCCGTCGCAATTTGCTTGCGGACGGCAATCAGGCGCTTCACCGTTTCATGGATATCCAGATTCCAATGCGAAACATTCCAATCAAACGTACGGCGCGAATCCGGATCGTATCCTCCTTCCATGCCGATCTCCGTCCCGTAATATATGCAAGGGATCCCGACCATAAAATACAAGATCGCAAGCGCACACCTAAGCGATCGGATATCCCTGCCGCTTTTGAGCGCCAACGTGTAAAAGCGCTCGGTATCGTGGCTGTCCAGCAGATTGAGCATCATACGGTTTACCTGATCGGTATTCCGCATCAGCAGATTCGACATCCGGTTTGCCATCGCTTCCGCATCAAAAACATCGTACACCAGATAATCCAGGCACGCTTTGGTAAAGGAATAGTTCATGATCGAATCATATTCATCCCCGCGCAGCCAGGCGCTTGCATCATGCCAATTTTCCGCCACGATCAGAACGTCGGGCTTCACCTTTTTAATCTCCTGACGGAACCGACGCCAAAATACGTCCGAAACCTCATCCGAAACGTCCAGTCTCCAACCGTCAATATCATATTTTTCCACCCAATATTTTCCGATGGAAATCAAATAATCCTGCGCCTTCGGCTCATTGGTATTGAACTTCGGCATATATTTGCAACCCGCAAAATAGGCGTAATTTCCTTTCTTTGTGTCCGCCTTGTCCCCTTCGATGAAAAACCAGGAATGATACGGAGATCTCTTTCCGTTTTGTACTACATCTTGAAAATACGGAAGTTCTTCGCTGCAATGATTCATCACCGCGTCCAAAATAATCTTCATCCCGCGCGCGTGCACGGATCTTACCAGCGATGCGAACGCTTCGTCCCCTCCAAACATCGGATCGACCGCAAAATAGTTGCGGATATCGTATTTATGGTTGGATTTCGATTCAAAGACCGGCGTCAGATAGATGGTATTGATCCCGAGGCCCTGCAAATAATCCAGCTTCTGCTCGATCCCTTCCAAATCGCCGCCGGCAAAACTCTTCGGATTCGGCAAATCTCCCCATTTTAAATTCACATATCCCTTTTTGCCTGCATCTCCGCCCGCAAAAAAACGATCCACAAAAATTTGATATGCGACCGCTTGCCGATCCCAGGAGATTTCCCTGTGTACGTCCGCACTGTTGATATAAGGGCACTGAAAAAAATTAAAATATCCTAAATTGAAATTGTATTCTTTCGTTACTCCGTTTTCCGAATAATACAGATCCCCTTCCGCCGTGTGCAAGAGAAAAATATAGGCAAATCGCGGGTCCGCTAATTTTTTATAGATTACAAAATAATCAAACAGCTCATCGGAATACTTCTTTTCCATTCTCGCCGTTTCCCGCCGTATCGTCCATTCATATTTCATCGAATAGATCAGATCAACTGCGCTGCACTCGCCTTTCCCTACCCGAAGCCGAATCACCAGCTCGTCTTCCGACAGCGCAAAACTGTAATTCGATTTTATGGCATGATATACCGCTGCTCGATTGAATCGCATTTTTTCTCCTCCTCGTCCCCTTTGTCCAACGCCTCTTCCACGGCTCTTGCATGCCCTGTCAGTTGAATACTTAATCGTTTAACTTAAACGTTTAAGTTAATTATATCACAGAATTTATTTTTGTCAATAGTTTTTTGAAAAAAATTTTAAAAAAATTTTAATTTGTTACAAAATCAAAAAACGGAGCTTAAAAATTAAATTGACATTTCCAAGAGAAACTGCTATGATTATTGCAAAGGAATGAATGTATGGTAAAAAAAATAACGATCCGGGACGTAGCGCGGGAAGCCGGCGTTTCCGTGGCAACAGTCTCTTACGTCTTAAATCACAGAACCGATCAGAAAATCTCACCCGATACGCAAAAAAAAGTTTTGCAGATCGCCAACCTTTTGCAATACTCTCCTTCTTACGCCGCGAAACTGTTTACGACGGGAAAGAGCAACATTATCGGGATCCAGACCAACCGTTACACCCTGCACAATACGGAAATTTACAATCTGATCGAAAAATTAGTCTTGGAGTTCGACAAGCACGGTTACAGCTCCTTGCTTTTGCCCCCGTTTTCCAGAAATTCTTTTAAACCGCAGGAAAATATTGACGGTATCGTTTGCATCGATCTGCCGCAGGAGGATTTTGACTTTCTGAGCGATAAATACCTCATCCCCATCGTCTGCTGTGATATGCTTGTGGAGCATTATTTGTTCTTTCAGGTCTACAACGACTACGGCGCATTGCTCAAACGTCTTTCCTGCTTTTCCGATTATCTTGTCCTTATGGAGCGGCCGCAAAACCATAAATATGCCGATTTTTTGTCCTCGTGTTTTCAAGGCAATCTGCAATTTTGCAGCGAACCTGCCGATTTTCAACGTATTCAGTATAAAAATTTTTCGAAAATCATTATTGTCGGCGATTTTTTAACGCTCTTTGCGCAACAATTTATTCCGGCAGACAGGATCGTTCCCGTTTCTTCTTCGCTCAACTCCAACTACTTGCAATCTTCGTTTATTCCGCTTGATTTATCGGAAAAGGCCGAAAAAACAGTGAATGCCATGTTCGACGCTATGGAGCGAAAACCCATCTCTCACGATATTCGCATTTCCTTGTAAAGGCCCTTGTCGACCGAAAAAAACCATTCGGATGCCGCTTTTTTTCGAAAACGGCATTTTTTACTTCTTGTCCGTCTTCGTTTCGTTTTCTCCCTTAGTCTTTCCTTTTCCTCTTTGAATTATGCATTTTCTTCCTCTTTCAATTCGGTCTGCCAAACTTTTTTAAACAAACTCGCAAAGTTTGTTTTATTCTCTGCGCAAGCGCTTCCCTTCAAAACTTATCCGTAAAATCTTTATGCCCTTAAAAGGCGGCAGCGCTCTTCCTTCTCGGAAAGGCGCTGCCGCCTTTTTTACAGCTTTATTTTTCTGAAATTTTTACTTCCCCTTTTCCCTGACATCATTCCCCCCCTTTTTATTTTTAAAAAGACGCGGCAAGATCGTTTTTATCAGTCATATAATTATTGCAAAAATGATCGCAAAAATACAAAAACATCACATAAACCTCAAAAACAGACATTCATAAATGAAAAAAGAATCGCTAAAAATTACAAAAAGGACATTGCAAAAAATGCAATGTCCTTTTTATGGTCGAGGTGACGGGACTTGAACCCACGACCTCTTGGTCCCGAACCAAGCGCGCTACCAAACTGCGCTACACCTCGACAGCCTTTATATTATAGCAGAGTAAAAAGGCTTTGTCAATCGATAAAACATTCTATTTGTATAAATAATTTTATCATTTTTCTGTTCTGTTTCCTCTAACGACTCTTTCATTTTCTCCCTTACCTTTTATTTTTTCTCGACGCCTCTTTTTCTCTCCGTATTGCCTATGACAGGCAATACTTTCCACGCCAAACAGGCCGCCAGCAAACTCAGAACAAAATCTTTCGGCATATAGAGTAAGTTCCCCGTTATCAAAATTCCGACAACTCCCCCGTTTTGCATATAAACAGTCCATATCAAGATAAAATACGGCAACCCTATACAATAATTGATGAAAAATCCGGCAACGGCAGCGATCACCATCCGCAAAAAAGAAGGTCTGCCCCGTCCCGCGATCAGCCCCGCAACAAAAGCCGCCGCAACAAAACCGAGCAAATACCCGAATGTCAGTTGCAAAACATACGCAAAGCCGCCCCCGTTCGTAAAAACAGGAAGCCCCAACAGTCCCATAAAAACATAAACCGCTATGGAAATTGTTCCGTATTTCGCACCCAAAAGAAGGCCTGCCAAAATCGCTACGACCGTCTGAAATGTCAGCGGCACAGGAAAAAACGGTATTTGTATAAACGCCGCTACTACCATCAAAACGACAAAAATCGAGCTCTTAGCGAGATCTCCCGCGAAACCCTTGCTCTTGATCTGCCTTCTTTGCTCTTCCCGTTCCGCCTTTTGCCGATTGATTTGATCCGGATCTGTTTGCTCTTCCGATCTTTCCTGCCATTGATCGATTGGATTTTGATTCGTTTGCTCTTTCTGCTTCATCTCTCCCTGCCTCTTTTTTTCTATCAGCTTATTCTTTTACGGCCGTGCTTTCCGATCTGCTTCCTGTGCTTTCGCTATTTTAATGCTCACTTCGCCGGAAGACAAATATTTTTCCGTTCCGTCCTCAAAGCGGATCTTTAAATAGCACCGCTCATCCAGATCTGTCGCAACCCCTGTTCCGCGCATGGAGCCGGATACGGCTTCCACCCTTTTCCCCAACACAAAAGATCGCGCCTTATAACTTGCAAAAAAACTGCGCTGGGGGATCGTTTCATAATAATATCGAAACCGATCCAGCAATACGGCAATAAATTTCGACCGCGTTTGGGCTGTATACTCCTCTTTCGTAAACAAAGCACAGGCGCTGTCTTTTATCTCGTCAGGAAAATCTCCTTCCCGCATATTGACGCCGATCCCCACTACCGCGTATTGCAAACCGCCGCTCTCTATATCAAAAGACGCTTCCGTCAAAATGCCGCAAACCTTCTTTCCCTCCACAAAGACATCGTTCACCCATTTGATCTGCGCCCGCTTCCCCGAAATTTCTTCTATCGCCTCACATACGGCAACCGCAGCGCTCGTCGTTAAAAACAGCGTCTCTTCCGCCGTATATTTCGGACGCAAAACAATGCTGCAATAGACGCCGTCCGCGCGCGGAGAAAAAAATTTTCTCTCATACCTTCCGCGGCCGGCCGTCTGCTCTTCCGATACCACCACGCTCCATTCCTTTGCGCCTTCCCGCGCCAATTTTTTCCCTTCGTCGTTCGTCGAAGTGCAGCTCTGCAACACGTGCAAATCATATTCGAAGGCCGTATATTTTTTGATTCCGGATACCGTCAGTTGATCGTTTTCACTGCGGAGCGCATACCCTTTATTGGATGACGCTTCGATCGCAAATCCGTCCTTTTGCAAATTTTTAACCGCTTTCCAGATCGCATTGCGGCTGACGCCGAATTCTTCCGCCAAACTTTCCCCTGAAAAACTTTGCCCGCGCGCCCCGTCTAATTTTTCAAAAACCCTTTCTTTTAATTTCATGTTTCTTCCCTCGTCAGATCCCCCTCTTCCGCCTTCTTTTCTCATCCTATTTCTGCCGTAAACGATACGCCTCTTTTTATGATTTTTTAAAAATTTCTGCCCTTATCCGTCACCAATGTTGCAACCACAGAAAGCATTACAAATAAATAGCGGCTTGCAGCTTTCCGACCTTATCTGTCGCCGATATCGCCACCGCGGAAAGCATCACGACAAGATAGCGGCTTGTATACTTTCCCGCCTTTCTTTCTCATCCGGTCTCCGCATGTCTTTCTTATCCTATCAAAGAAAAGAAAAATTGTCAACCTTTTACAAAGAACAGGTTGACAATTTAATCTTAAAATATTTTAAAAGCAAAATTCAATCTTGAAATTCTATCAAAGCAATGTAAATTTTCTTTGCCGTTTTGAACATCTGAGCAAATTTACGCAAAACCGACCGCAAACAAAACTTGATTACGGCGTTACGCGGTTGATGTCGCGCGGGAACATGGATGCATTGCGGACATTTTTAAAACCGAGCAAATGCATCGTGATGCGCTCCAATCCGAGTCCGAGGCCGCCGTGCGGAGGCATGCCGTATTTGTGCGCCATC
>CASDTU010000004.1 GCA_949283775.1 uncultured Bacillota bacterium | reverse complement strand
TGCAAGTCTTCCAAAATAGAGCGGATCAGCTCTTCGGTTTCCGCATGGATGCGCGCCTGTTCCCCTGCCGCCGTCGTGCCGGCGCGCCTGTTCTTTACCAAAGCGAACCGTGCGGCCAAAAACCGCCGCAAAAAGACTGCCGTAACGGCAAGAAATACGATCGCAAGTACGCCGCAAATGATCGCAGGGATCAAAATCTGCATTCCCTGCACCGTATTTACGAACGGCGCCAGCGAACAGCTCGCGATCAAAAACACGGCGAAGATCACCGCATTGACGATGAGAAATTTTAAAGATTTTTTATATTCGGCCTGAATTTTCGGCCGCGCCTCTTCGCGCTCTTTCGTATCCTGCGCCGTAAAGTCCGCACTGTCTTGCGCGTTTTCCTCCGCCATCTTCTCCAAAGACGCGGCATATTTTTCAGCGAGCGCAGCCTTGTCTTCCGGCCGCATCCTGCGCAGCGCTTTGTCGTACGCCTGCTCGCAGTCATAGATCGAAGTAAAATCGGTCAGATCTTTCGTCTGCACGCGCACAACGCCGAACCACGGCCGCCAATCGGCGGAATAGGACGCCGCACTGTCTAAAAACTTTTCGCCCGCGCCGTCCAAATCCCCCTGCGCAAACAGCTCTTCCCCTTCGGCAAACAGTTCTTTCGCTCGGTTTTTGCGCCGCTGTTCTTCCTCTTCCCGTTCCTGCCGCCGCCGAAGAAGTTCTTCGTCCGAAACTGCACCGTCTTCGTTCTCCTCGCCAAAACCTTTGAAATCAGGGATATCCAGGATAATATCGTCCGAAGCGTCCCCTTCGGACGGCTGCTCGTCCCCCAACGCATCGCTGCGCTTGCGAAGCTTGATCTTCCCGTCATCGTCCAATTCCAGATTTCTCTCTTCCATAATTCCTCCAAAACTTCTGTCTTTGCCTCCCTCTGCGGGATTTTTTATCGGTCTTTTTCTAATTGAAAAGTTCAGCTCTTTGCACGCGCGGCTATTCCGCTGCCGCTGTTTTGCCGCAGACCGCTCGGGCTTTTCGCACCTTTTCCGTTTCTTTTAAAATGATTCTTTATTTTTCAGACTTTTATCCTTTTATTCGGCTTTTTCTATACGTCCTGCCCGTTTTCCGCTCGGCCAGCCGCTTTCATCTCTTCTTCGCTCAGAACAAAGGGGTTCCTGTGCTCCTTACCGACTCTTTCCCGCGGCAATACGGTATGCACGATGCGCGTTTTTATCTTTCCTTTCACTCTGCTCTTTGCCCAGCGGCAATATTCTTCGTCCGAAAACAGGGCAAACACACCGCTTCCCGAACCCGTAACCGCACATGCCGGCGGCGAAAAGGATCGCGCATATTCCAAAGCCTTTTCGACTTCCTTTTCCAAAATACAGGCGGGTTTTTGCAGTGCGTTGTACACATTCTCCGCGACGCCCTGAAAATCTTCCCTGCTAAGCGCCTGCGCGAGCCGTTCGCTGTCCGCGCGAAGGGGATCGGGATGTTCGTCATACTTGCGGTAGCACTGCGGCGTCGACACTCCTTCCCCGGGCAAAAACAAAAGCATATACAGTATCTTTTTGCTGTGCAGCGGTTCGACGATCTCCCCCCTGCCGGTTAAACGCGCATATCCGCCCTGCAACATGTACCCCGTATCGCTGCCGAGGGAATCCGCAATCTCTTTCAACTTTTTCCGATCCGTGATTTTATATAACTTCGCAAGCACGTTCAAAACGCCCGCCGCGTCCGCGGAAGACCCGCCGAGCCCCGCGCCCATCGGAATGTCTTTGTAAATTTCAATGTCCGCGCCCTTTGTGCCGAAAGCCGAAACAAACGCTTCCCCCGCTTTGACGGCATTGTTTTTGTGCGGCGGAATGTCCTCACTGCCCAATCCGTGCATATACACGTTGATCAGTCCGTCGCGGCGCTTTTTTGCGCACACGGTATCGTAAATATTGATACTCGCCGCGACGCTGTCCAGCAAATGAAACCCGTCCTTTGCGCCGCATATGTTCAGCGACAGGTTTACTTTCGCATAGCTCTTTACTTTTGCCGAAAACATTCCCGCGCCTCCGTAAAATCCTTTTTTTATTATACCACATTTTTATCCGTTCTGTAAATAGATGATACGGTTTTTCGCCAAATTTACACATTTTTTTAGGCTGTTCCCATATTTTTTAGCCTCTTCACGCCGTTTTTACGATTGTTTTTCCCCTCTATCTTTGCCTTTCCCCCGTCGGCATTGCACTTTTCTCCGCCAAAAGCCCTTCCCGCGGACAGCGCCCCCAAGCAGCTTTCCCCCGCGCCGCCCTGCGCAGCTTTGCCTGTTTTGTTCGTTTGTCCGTTTTGTCCGTTTGGCAAAAAAATGACGCTCTTTGCCGCGTTTTCAAAAGCAAACCTGCTGCGGTCCGCAAAAATATTTTGCCGGCCGCGGCGGAAGTGCATCTTCAATAAAAAAGTCGGTTCACGGTAAAAGCTGTTTTTTTCGTAAAAAAATTGCCCCCTCTGCGAAAAAAGCTGCGTTCTGTCGTAAAAAAGAATTGTATCTTCCGCGAAGAAGCTTTTCTGTTTAAAGAGGCTGTTTTTTCTAAAATTTGTGCCGCAAGGGAAACCCTTGCGGCACACACCACAAACAACGTCAAAAAACAAAGTCAAAAGCCGATCTGTTTTTTGCGATAAACGATGATCCTCTCCTTTCCGGAAAGCGGGAACGTCAGCTCCGGATTCGCTTTTTGCACCTCTTCCGGCTGTTTCCCGAGTTTTTTTGCCGTCTCCCACAGCGTATCCCCCGCCGACGGAACGTACACGCCGATAGCGCTTTGGCTTTCTGCCTGCGGCTGTCCGACCGTAAGGCCGCCGACGTACTCCGCCTCTTCCTCCGTCTCCAGCGTCACAAACAGTTTGAGCGTACCCTCGGCCTCCAATTCTCCTTCCGTTTTCTGGCGCACCGCCACGCCGCATACAAGCGCGCAGACCTCCGCGTGCATTCCCCTTCTCGCGCGGTCGGACCGTACCGGAAAAGAAAACGGCAAGCTGACCTTGACGCAATTTTCCGCACCTGCGCTGTCTTTATAAAATACGACCGCATGGATCACGCCTTCCGCCGTGATCTCGCCGTCCAAAGCAATCGCCGCCACTTCCGCACGCGCCAATGCGCTCGCCTGCAAGGCGCAGGAAAAATCCACCTTCCGATCGATCGCCGCCGTTCCGCCGATCCGCTCCGTCGCGGTAAAGGCGCACACGGGCTCTGAAAAGCGCAGTTTTTTCTTTTCAAGCGCGCAGACATATCCAGGCACAAAAACGTCGCGCGGCAGGACGATCTCTTCCGAGCGATACACCTTTCCGCAAATGTCCAGCGTGATCTGCGCCAAGATCCTGCATCGGTTTTTATCCTCTTCGCAGACCGCCGAAACGTTTACCTGCGTGACGTTTACGCGCGCCTGGCACGCCATGCCCGAAACCGCTTCGTCGCAGGGTATCTCCGCCCGAAACGGGATCATGCGTTCATAGGAAACGATCTCATTTTCCCCTTCACGCTTTGCAACTACGCCCAGATTGATCTCGCCCGACACGTCGATGCTGCCTGCCGCCGCAAAGACGCGCGTGAGGCAGACCTCTTCGCTGTGCAAAAGCACGTCGCCGACATAGTCGGTATCAAACTCTTCCTCGATCTCCGCACTGCCCCGCGCCCGAATCACGCTCTGGCAGCGGGCAGGCAGAAAGTCGCAGACGACGCCGCTTCCGCCCCCGAGATATTCCAGCTGCGCGGGCACATACAGCGAAATCTCCGCCGTTACGATCGCCGACAGAATGATGGAACGCCCGTCCTGCCGTATTTCCGTCTTTTCTACTTTCAAAAACACGTCCGCCTTCTGTACGGGTGCCGCGCTTTCACAGTCCGCTTTGTGCGAAAATTCCGCCCCGCGCTCCGCGCCCACGATCGTGCCGTCCTCTGCCGCCGCCACTACGGAAAAATACAGTTTGCCGCCGTAACGCACTTCGCCCGACACGACCTCCGCGCCGCTGAGCACCACGCTCGGCCGCACCGCCAGAATCGTATGATCCGACCAATCGCTCAGCCTGCATTCCACAATGGACTGCGAACGCAAATTCGCGCCCTGCGCCGTATATTCATACTTCTCATATTTGGGAGAAACCGCCATACTTTCTAAACCTCCGATGATATCACTTCCATTGTATGATACGACAATCGGCATTATGCCTGCCGCCCTTGCAATTTTCGGAAAAATTTGCCGAATCCGTATATTTTTCCTTCAAAACGGAAAAAATACCAGCAGGGAAACTCTTTTTTACAGGATCTGTTTTCCTGCATTTTAGAAAAATCGAGGTGTTTTTATGATCAAACCCGCAAAAAATTTAAACCGCGTAAAAGAGGAGATCAAAAATTTTTACAAGCAGGATGTGTTCGTGCACGTCAATCTCGGCCGCAACAAGACGGCGGAATTTACCGGAAAACTGACCGGCGTTTATCCCGCCCTCTTTACCGTCCTTCCCGACGACAAAAACTATCGGGGAAAGACGTCCTATTCCTACTCCGAAATTCTCTGCGGCAACGTGCAGATCTGTGCGCGCAAAAATTCCTGACCGCCGCGCAAAAAATAGGCTCCTGCGACAATCGGTTTGTACGCTCTTATACAGTTACAAAACAATTTATAAGGATTTTTACAAAATTTTTTTTAAAAACCTTTATCCGTGCAAAGGCAGTGCATACCCCAAAAAAACCATCCGCAAATTTTACAAAAACCTTTGTCCGCGCAAAGACAGTGCTTACCCAAAAACCATATGCGCGGCCGCACTGTCTGTAAGGGCGCGAAGGCGGCGCAGCTGCCTTCGCGCCCCGTTTTTTACAAAAACAGGGGCAGAGGAGATTTTTGTATGCAAAAATCTCCTCTGCCCCTGTTCTATCCTCGTTTGCACGAGCTGTTTGCAATATTTTTTTGTGCGGCTTTTGCGTATTCTGCGCCGAATCTTTCGCAAAAGCGCTCCGCTTTTGTTTTTTCAATACGGCCGCAACTTTTCATACGTTTGCTAAGAGGTCTTCTTTTGCGCCCTTTTTACAAGACATTCGCGCAAAAACCCGCAGGGCAAAGCAAGTTCGGCGCGGCGATCAAAAATCGTCTTCATCCTCCTCGTCTTCTTCGTCCTCTTCCTCGTCGTCATCGTCCAGCGCGTCTAAATCGGCGTCGCTGTAATCGAATTCTTCTTCCTTTTCGCTGTCCGAATTCTCCGCGTCGTCCTCCACATAATCGTCTTCGAATTCTTCGTCGTCAAAGTCGTCCGCAAAGTCTTCGCCCAAATCGATGCCGTCGCTCTCCATCGAGATATCGTCCGTATCGTCGTCCAGATAATTGCGCCATTCTTCGTCCTTTTCGGGATCGATGTCTTCCTCTTCCTCGTACTCCGAATTTTTCTTGCATTCGTCGCACATCTTTTCGCCCGGCCGCATGTAATTTTCTCCGCATACCGGACAAAGTTCCGTCTTTTCCGCCTCTTCGTCCTCGTCCAGGTCTGCAAATTTTAATTTGCTGCCCTGCATCTCCGCAAGACAAACGTCGCAATAGTCCTTATCTTCCTCGATATAATTCAATTCGCATCTGGGACATTTTTTATATTTCGCCATTTGTTTTACTCCCCTGTTTTTCTGTTTCCGCCGGCTTTTTTGCGCCTGAGCCGCACGCTCCCGATCTCTCTCGCCGCTTTCGTTCTACTAAAAGTATATTACGCCGGAAAGTACTATGTGCAGTCTTTCAAAAAATACTCGCCCGCCGCTTCAAATTTTTTGGGAACATTATACTAAGATTCCATGTATTTGTAAAGAATTTTTTGCATACAATTTCTATATTTTTTTGGATTTTGCCGAAAAATAACAATTTTTTCTTCCGCTCTTTTTTCTCGCTTCCTTCCCGAGAGGCAAAAAAGCGTCCCCGTTTGCCGCAGCAGCTAAAAAACTCTCCCTTTTTTGCGGAAACTTTAATCCGGTTTTTCAAAAAATACGGCCGCAGGTTTTTACAACGTTTGAAAAATTTTTTCGCCCCGTTGAAAGCAAATCCGAACAAACCTCCGCGAAGGCGCAAAAAATCTTGCGCCTTCGCGGAGGTTTATTTTCAGAAAAACAAAAAAAGGGCGAAAATTTCGCCCTTTTTTATTTCCTGCAATTTTTACCGGATTTTTCTTTTGCGGATCAAGATCACCGCAACGACTGCGCCGGCGATCACGACAACGCCGACCGGCACAAAGATCGCCGCCCACTGCCACGTCCAGCCTGCGTCGTCTGCCGATTCCTCGTCGATGGCGGGAAGGAGTGCGTTTTGAATTTCTTCTTCAACGGATTCTTTGTCCGCATCGGACATCTTTCCGAGCAAATTATAGAAATCCGTCTGCTTGTTGATGACGGTATCGCCCGACTTCATCGCCGAGAAATCCATGCCGTACGCGCTGCCGCCCTCAATAAACGCTTTCAAAATTTCCAGATCTTCTTCCGTATATTCCGCATAATACGCTTCGCCCTGATCCTGGATCAGATCGTCGTTCCCGACGTAGAAGTAATATTTCGCCGCATTCGATGCGTTTGAAAATTTGACCGCAATATCATCCCACGCATCCGTGATCGCTTCATACGCGTCGTTGAGCGCTTTCAGCGCCGCGTTGTCCGCAGGATTTTCCATTACGTAAACGTAAGAACTTGCGTAGCTCTCCTTGTTCGAGAAGAACAGATAGTTTCCTACAAGCTCCGGACTGTACCAGGAATCGTTGAAATCAAGTGCAAGATACTGCGTAACCTTATAATCGTCGTTTTCCGCAGCGGCGCCCTCAAAGCCGTTATATTGCTCCTTTGCTCCGTCATAGCGAATGCGGTACAGCGCCTTGCCGTTCGTGCCCGTATTCGAGAAATACAAATATCCGTCTGCCAGCTTCAAAAGCGTAGCGCTCGTCTGTCCTCTCGCCAAAAGAACGGATTCCTTGCTATAATCGGTATCCGCATTGCTCTGCGAAACCGTAACGCGCCAGATCGCACCGGCAGAATCCACATAGATATAGCAAAGTTCGTTACTTTCATTCGTATAGTACAGCGCCGACGCCGTCGCGTTTGCTGTGGATACCGCAACCGGCGACAGCTTGCCGTCATCGCCGCCGGGATTTGCCGTAACGGAGTTCCAGCCCTCCCCGATCGCGGATTCGTCGAGCGCGTACACGAACGTCGTGCCTTCGGAAATTTTGGTGACCGACAAAATCAATTTGCCGTCCATATATTTGATAAAAGAATAGGTAAAACCGCTCAGGCTCTTTGCCGTTCCGGCCGCCCAATCATGGTTGAAGGGGGATTTTTCCGTCTTATCGCTGCCGATACCGTCCAGCACCAATTCGCCGAGGTTAATATATTCCATATCCTCGCCGTCCTCGTCCTGATAGCCGCCCGAAAAATCAAATTCATACGGGCTCTTCGTCGCGGACGCGCTGACGCGGTATATCTGCTGATAGCTTTCGTTTTCCGTAATGTTATTCTTTTTTACGACGGGCATCGTATAATATACTACGGGGTTGGTCGGATCCTGCGAATCCAGCTGATACGCCGAATAGCCCTTGACTAGCACAGTATCCGTACCCGTCCGCGTATTATAAGAGTGAATCTCCGTATTGGACGAATCGACATAGAGCAGATACACGTCCTCGCCGTCCTGCACATATCTGTATACAGTGGTGTTGTCCGAAACCTGCAGATAGCGATCTTTCATTGCGGTTCCGTCCAGTCCCGCGCTCTTGAAATCGAGATACGAACTCTCCACGTCGCCGTCCATGTTTTTGGTCGTGTTCGGCGTCGCATAATAGACCGTATCCCCGTAAATGTAAATGCCGGAAGTATAATCGGACGCGACCATCATCTGCGGGATCACGATCTCCGCAGCCGAATATTTTCCGGAAGCAAGATCGCTTTCCTTGATGCGCATGAGCGAACCCTTGACAACTTCGCCGTACGTATTATCGGAAGAAGAACTCTCCGCTCCGTTGATAAAGTAATACCAGCCCCCCTTCTCGACGACAAATCCGCCGTTGGAGGTCGCTTCCTGATCCGTCGGTTCATAGTCTACCGTGGAAGAAGTGCGTCCGCCCTTGCACCCCGCAAGCGCAGCGAGCGCCAAAGCAAACGCAAGAACCAGCAATATGATCTTTTTGCCCTTTTTCAGCATAAAATAAGACTCCTTTCGGTCTGTGAATTAGTAAGTCCACGCATAGATCCGCTGCTTTGCGGAATATGCAGTCCCCTTTTTTACAGCATTGCATACTATACTTTTCTATTATATACTAATTCAACTGTTTTCGCAATTAAAAACTATAAAAAAATAATGAAAATTTGCGGTGCATTCCGCGTAAATTTCGTCATTTTGGAGTTGATATGGAAAAATTCGGAATATTCAATCTCTTATCCGCATTGGCAGACCTTTCTTCGCAGAAGAAGGACGCACAGGAATACGAAGAACCGCAGCCGGCAGGTCCGAACGAAACAAGGGACTTTCCCGCCGCAAACGTTTCCGCAAAGGAGGACGCCTCCGCCGAGGAAACTCCGCGCGCCTTTGACTCGGGAATTTTTACCGCCGAACAGCGGAAAATGCGCATGATGAATATTCTCGAAAGGCACGATTCCATATCGCGGCGCATCGATACAAAGAAAAACAAGTGACGGCGTCCCTTCGGCATCGATCAGGCGGAATGCATCCCTTTTGCATCGGGAAAAATAAGTGACAGCGCCGCGCAGATACTGCGCGGCGCCAATAATCCGTATTCTGCCGCAATCCGCAGCCGAAGCCGCAGAAAACTTATCTCTTCGAGAACTGAGGCGCGCGGCGAGCCTTTTTGAGACCGTATTTCTTTCTTTCCTTGCTTCTCGGATCGCGCGTAAGGAAGCCTTCCTTTTTCAGCGCGCCGCGAAGTTCGGGCTGTGCCTGAATCAAAGCACGGGAAATACCGTGGCGGATCGCCCCTGCCTGACCCGTATATCCGCCGCCGCATACGTTGACGATGATGTCATACGCAGCTTCCGTCTGCGTCAAAACGATGGGCTGCTTTACAATGTATTGAAGCGTTCCCTGCGGGAAATAATCTTCGAGTGCGCGGTCGTTGATCACGATGCTGCCGCTGCCGCCCGGAATGAGGCGTACGCGGGCGATCGCTTTCTTTCTTCTGCCCGTTCCCCAGAACTGCAATTTCTTTTTTAAATTTGCCTTTGCCATTCTTCTACCTCACTAAAATAATTTAAGCTCTTCGGGCTTCTGCGCTTCGTGGTTATGTTCCGCATTCTTATACACTCTCAGCTTTTTGATCATCTTTCTGCCGAGAGAATTCTTCGGAAGCATACCCTTTACAGCTTCATACACCGCTACGTCGCTCTTTTCTTCGAGCATCTTGCGATACGAAATCTCTTTCAATCCGCCGATGTATCCGGTATGATATCTGTAAAATTTGTCGTCAAGTTTTTTGCCGGTCAGCAAAACCTTGTCGCTGTTGATGACGATAACAAAGTCGCCCGTGTCCACATTGGGAGTAAACGTGGGTTTGTTTTTCCCGCGAAGAATCGCCGCAACTTTGGAAGCAAGTCTTCCCAAAGGTACGCCCGCCGCGTCCACAACATACCACTTTCTCTCTACCGTTTGGGCGTTTGCCATGTAGGTCTTCATGTTGTTGTTCTCCTTATCTCGTATTTTTATAATCGGAAAAAGCGTACCATAGACGCTTTTTGTTTTTACTCAATAAATTTTATCGTATATCCAAAAGGCTGTCAAGCGGTTTTGATCGCGGTTTTGCCACTTTTTTTAAAAAAAATTCTTTTCTTGCCTTTTTTTCTTTTTTTTCCCTTTTGAATACTTTTTTCCGCTTCCCTATTGACTTTTTCCGCGCGCGGTAGTATACCTATATTCGATAAAACTAAAAGCGCGCGCTAAGGCCGCGCTTTGGCCGCGTATGGGCCGCGCTTTTTCGGAGGCTTTGTATGAACGAGTTCAAAGATTTACGCATCGTGGACAACTTTTACCAGACTTCTTCCTTTTTCCCCATGCCGACGACCCTGATCGGCTCCGTGTCGGAAAACGGACAGACCAACCTCGGCGCTTATTCGCTCTGCTTTCCCTATTATATCGCAGGGAAAGAGCGCTACGCCATGCTCTTGCAGTGCCGCAACAGCTCCAATACCGCGCAGAATATCTTGCGCAACAAAACGGTTTCCATCAATTTTATCCCCGACGACCGCAAATATTTCCGCGAGGCGGTCCGATTGGGCTTTCCCGGCGAAACGACGCAGGAAAAAATGAAAAACTGCAAATTCACGCTTTTAGACAGCGAATCGGGCGGCGTCCGCCCGCAAATCGTGCAGGAAGCCTTTCAGGTCTTTGAATGCACCTGGGACGATTCGCTGGAAAACGCGTTCGAGGACAAACCGGGCTGTCTGGAAGGCTATGAGCCGCCCTATCGCAATTTTAACGGGATCACCAGCAAGTTCGGCGCGCACTTTATTTTAAAAATAGATAAAATCCTCATCAAGGAAAACTATTACGACGCCATCGTCGGCGGCGTAAAGGCAAGCAACTTTCCGCGCGTGCCCGTCGACTACGGCTACCGCGACAGCACAAACTTTTGGTATACCAAATTCAAAAAGCCCATTCCCGAAAAGATCCAGGCCAAAGAGGGCGACGTGCAGTCCGTCATCTATGCCGCCGAACGCATCGACCCGAACGTTACCTTTACAAAGGATGCGTGCGCAAAACTGACGAAAATCCCGCGCATCTTCTTAAAGGCCGCCCTCACGCAGATGGTCAATATCGCAAAGGAAGAGGGCATTTCCGTCATCGACGAGGCGGCTCTTCAAATCATCAACGACAAGCGCCGCGAAGAAAAGAAAAAGAAATAAAGTTTGCAGACGCGCCGCTTTTTGCTCTCTGCCGCCGCACCTTTGCAGAAAGGCTTGCCGCACCGCCGTGCCTTTTTAGTCAGACTTGCCTTGTTACCGCTTTTTTGCCGCCGTGCCTTTGCGGAAAGGCTTGCCCTGTTGCCGTTTTTTACTTTTTGCCGCCGCGTTTGCGGGATCGTCCGCTTTGCCGATCTTCTGCGCCTGCGCAAAGTCAAAGCTAAAATTATTTGACCTGAAAACAAAATAAGGCGCGGCAGGAAAGATTTCCTGCCGCGCATTTTCTCTTTTGTATTTCCCTATCTCTTTTAACGCTTGGCCGCTCGCAGCGGCCTGCCCGTCCATGCAGGCTCGCCCGCTGTCTGCGCGTCCTCCCAAAAATTACTTGTTGAGATTTGCTTTGAGGTTTGCCAGCTCGTCGGACAATTCCTTCGGCAAACGGTCGCCGAACTGTTTATAGAATTCTTCGATGCCGTCCGCTTCTTTCTTCCACGTCTCTTTGTCGACCGTCAAAATCTCTTTGAGGGTATCCAACGTAACGTCTGCGCCTTCGATATTGATGTCCTCCGCCTTCGGAACATAGCCGATCGGGGTTTCGACCGCGTCGACCGTGCCTTCGCAGCGCTTTAAGATCCATTCGAGAACGCGCATATTGTCGCCGAAGCCCGGCCACAGGAAATGCCCTTCGTCATCCGTTCTGAACCAGTTGACGTTGAAGATCTTCGGCTGATTCTTGACCTTTTTGCCCATTTCGATCCAATGTTTGAAATAATCGCCCATATGGTATCCGCAGAACGGACGCATAGCCATCGGATCTCTGCGGACCACGCCGACCGCACCGGTCGCTGCCGCCGTCGTTTCGGAAGCCATGATCGAGCCTACAAACACGCCGTTGTTCCAATCCTTGCTCTGGTATACCAGCGGAGCGGTCTTCGCGCGGCGTCCGCCGAATACGATCGCCGACAGAGGAACACCCTTCGGGTTGTCGAATTCTTTGCTGATGCAAGGGCAGTTCTTTGCGGGAGCAGTGAAACGCGAATTGGGATGCGCGCCCTTTACGCCGGCAGCTTTCGCCGCGTCGTCCCAAGGGTTGCCCTTCCAATCGACCGCGTTCTTCGGCGGGTTCTTATCCAAACCTTCCCACCAAACGGTGTTGTTGTCCAAATTGTGCACGACGTTCGTGAAAATCGTACCCCTCTGCGTGGTATGCAGTGCGTTCGGGTTGGACTTTTCGTTGGTTCCGGGCGCAACGCCGAAGAAGCCGTTTTCCGGGTTCATCGCCCACAGTCTTCCGTCCGCGCCGACGCGGATCCACGCGATATCGTCGCCCACGCACCAAACTTTATATCCTTTCTTGCGATAACTTTCAGGCGGGATCAGCATTGCGAGGTTGGTCTTGCCGCAAGCGGACGGGAATGCCGCCGCAATGTATTTTACGTCGCCGTTGGGGTATTCGAAGCCCAAAATCAGCATATGTTCTGCCATCCAGCCCTCGTTTTTGCCGAGATAGGACGCAATACGCAGAGCAAAGCACTTCTTGCCCAACAAAACGTTTCCGCCGTAACCGGAGTTGCAGGACCAGATCGTGTTGTCTTCCGGGAAATGCAGGATATAGCGCTTTGTCTCATCCAGCTGGCACTTGGAGTGCAGGCCCTTTACAAAGTCGCCGTCCTTGCCGAGCGCTTCCAATACGTCCGTGCCTACGCGCGTCATGATCTCCATGTTCAAGACGACGTAGATGCTGTCCGTCAGCTCGATACCGATCTTGGAAAACTCGCTGCCGACAATCCCCATCGAATAAGGGATTACGTACATCGTTCTGCCCTTCATGGAGCCTTTGAAGATTTCCGACGCCATTTTATACGCGTCCTGCGGCGCCATCCAGTTGTTGATCGGGCCGGCGTCGTTTTTATCGCGGCAACAGATGAACGTCCTGTCCTCTACACGCGCAACGTCGTTGACCGCCGTTCTGTGCAGATAGCATTCGGGAAGGAGATCCTCGTTCAGTTTGATGATTTCTCCCGTAGCGCATGCCTGCGCGCGAAGCTGATCACGTTGCTCTTTGCTGCCGTCGATCCATACGATCGAATCCGGCTGGCAGAGTGCGGCGCTTTCATCGATAAACTTCAATACCTTTTGGTTCTGCGTCATACTCATTGTATTTCGTCTCCTTTTGGAAAGATAAATATTGACATTTTGAAAGGGTTTTTTGAATCCTTCTTCTTCACCCTGCCACCATTATACTCCAAACGAAAAAAAAAGTAAACTTTTTTAACGCGCCTTTTTTCGAAACCGTTTTCGCCGAAAATCGACATCTTTTTTCAAAAACGTATATTTTTTTTCGGATGAATATATATATAATACAATAGAATATAACCCTCTGTACAATCGCCGATTAGGGACTTTTTCGCCCGGCCGCACAAAACCTGTTTCGGCCGAGCCGTCCGGCAAACGGAAAGCCCCTCGCAGGCGCACTTTGCCAGAGAAACGGCCGCAAAACGGGATTGCCGTTCAAGCGCGGAGGGAAAAGCAAAAGAGTAACTACGCAATATTTCGGGAATCGGTATGAATTACATAAAAAAACTTTGTATCTTAAAACAACTCTCTTCGGGTTTTGCCGCGGACGGAAAAACCGTATCCGCACTGCTCACGGCGGAAAGTTTTGCAGGGCGCGTTGCGCTGTCCCTTTCCCTGATCGGGTTTGCGCCCGTAACGTCCGGCCGCTACCGCTTTTTGGTCTGCGACGCGCTGGGATTTACGGAAACCTTCGACATTGACTCGAATTCGGGCGCAACGGTGAAAAAACCCAGCCGCTTACAGATCGAAGAGGGATTTTGCTGCCTCGTCTGTTTTTCCAACGGCAAAGTTGTACCTGTGGCGTTCGGCAAATGCGGCGATAAGACGTACGACGTAAAACGGCTCTGCCAGCAATTAGAGCAGCAGGAAAAGCCGCAAAGCGCCGCGGACGCTTCGGATACGCCGGCAAAAACGCTCGGCGGTCCCGTCGGCGCGAAGCCCTCTTCCGAGATAAACCAGCCGCAAAAAAAGGCGGCGGACACTGCCGCAGGCAAAGAGCAGGACCTGTTAAAAAATTTCCCCGACGCGCCTGGCGGTTTTGCTCCGCCGCAGGCAGGGGAAAAAACCGAATACGACGACGAGATCGTCGCGACCGAAAATTATTACGAATTTGACAAACAGGAAAATTCCGCACAACGGGAGGAAAAACAGAATGGATCAGAATCTTTCGCGCAAAAACAGAAAGAAAGCGGCGCAGAAGTCTCTGGAAAAGATGAAGATGCTCAAAGCCTATTCCGCATCGCAGGAAGCGAAAATCTCGGAGAGAATGCGCGAGCTTGCTATTACGAAAAAGTAAAGGAAGAGCTAAGCCGGCTCTTTGACTCCCAGCCTGCGGAGGAAGAGCTTGCCAAAGCGGTGCCCCTTTCCCGCTGGGCAAAAGTTACCTTCGCGCGCGGAAAATACTATACCGTCGGCGTGATTTCCGACGAAAAAAGGCCAAAATATATCTGTTACGGCGTTCCGACCGACAAGCGCGGCGATCCGCCCGACGCGCTGAAAGAGTATTGCTCCTTCGTTCCCCTTTCCATCTTTGACCCGGACGGAAAAGGATATTGGATGCTCTTTCAGGACGCGGAAACAGGCGCCTGCGTCAAACTTGCGCAAAAGTGATCTTTTTTGAGCAGAAGGACCGCCATACGCAAAAAGGCGGTAAAAAACCTGTCAAACGGCAAAGTATGAAAATCAAAGAAACGGCAAAACGCTGCGGCAAATAAGACGAACGGGCTGCAAAAAGGCAAAGAGACTGCTATTTTTAGCAGTCTCTTTGCCCTCTTTACGATCAAAATTGCCAAAATCGAAAAAAGCTGATTCCTCTTTTTCTATTGCCGAAATCGAAAAAAGCTGATTCCTCTTGTTATGCGGACCAGCTACTCCTTTCCGAGCGGCCCTTACCGCCGAAAGCTTCGCCGCTTTTTTAACGGAAGCCGACCTCTTGCTCCCTTTACAGTTTCAAAAAACCGCGCTCTTCTCTTCTTGCGCACGGCTCGTCCGCGCCGTACGGTTTGTCGCACACTTCTTTATACAGACGCAGTGATTCCTGCACGTCGAGGATATTACCGCAGCTTGCGCATCTTTGCTTCTCTTTCTTTTTATCGACGTGGGTAAAAACTTTACAATACTTGCACTGCGCATTGATCCGCCCGTTTTGTTTCTTCATGATCTCTTTTCTCCTCTCTCTATCCTAATATAGAAATTTGCGTTTGTCAACAAAATGTATAGAAAATTCTATACATACAACAAAAAAATAGAAATTTCTATATAATAAACCTATGGAATTCAAAGAAATTTTAATGGAATATCTGCAACTGAACTCTTTAAAACAGACGGAATTTGCAAAGATGATCGACGTAAAACAAAGCCAGGTCAGCGAATGGCTGGACGGAAAGGCAAAGCCGA
>CASDTU010000003.1 GCA_949283775.1 uncultured Bacillota bacterium | reverse complement strand
TTGCTCTCTTTACTATTGCCGCTCGTCTTTCGCTTTGGCGTGGAAAAGGGCAGGGCGTATATGCTAGGGGCGGTTCTGGCATTTATTTTCCTGATCGTCGGAGGCATGACGCTGATCGAAAACGAACGGGCGGCTTCTGCGGCTGTGATGACGGCCGTTGCCGTACCGCTGACCGTCGTCCTTTTGATCGGTTCATTTTTGCTGAGCGTAAAGATTTACAAAAAAAGGCAGCAATAAAAAGGGCAAAGCGGTTTAAGGGAGGGAGACGCAAAAAGTTGCTGGCGTCTCTCTCTTTTTTTGTTCGTATGCGTTCGCTGTCGGATTTTCACAAAAAGAGCGTACGGTAAAACGTTTTACCGTACGCTCTTTTGGGATAAAAAGCTGCCTGCGGCGCAAAAATTTTGCGCCGCAGGCAGCAAAGAGATAAAAAGTTGAAATAAAATTGGAACGATCCGAAACAGAGGCAAGAAAGCGCAAAGAAAGAAAAAGATCGGCCGCGGCGAAACAAAAGATGCGCCGCGGCGAAAGTCTGCGGCGGCAATGAAAGATGCACCGCAAAACGGAAGATCTGCGGCGGCAATGAAAGATGCGCGGCGGAAAAAATATCAAACCTCAGTAATGTGATAGACGCTCGCAGTGAAATCTCCCCAGACGGGCTCTAAGGGAATGCCTTTTCCGAGCAGGGTTTTGCCCGAAAGGGAGAGATTCAGTTCTGCAATACGGTACCGTTTGTTTTCGTCCAGACCGCGGAGCTTTAAATAGCGAACGGGCATATACGTTTCGGTAAACGGGCGCATAACGGTCAGGACGGCCTGCGTTTTATCCTTGGAAACGATCATTTCCGCAAATTCGCCGCGCGTATCGAACGGGCTGAGCAAGCGGTACAAGTCGCCGTTTAGAATGAGCGGCTCGATTTTTTTATACAGCTCCGTCTGCTTTTGAATAAAGGTTTTATCCTCTTCCGACAGGGTGGAAGGATTGAGTTCGTAGCCGTAAATGCAGGTCTGCGCGATCGCAACGCGTGCGGAAAGAGGGGACACCCTGCCTGTCTGATGATTGGGGCAGACGGAGACGTGTCCGGTCATGCAGGAGAGCGGATAGGCAAACGAGGTGCCGTACTGAATGCGCGTGCGCGAGTACGCGTCGCTGTTGTCGCTGGTCCAGGACTGCGGGAAAAAGGCGAGCATGGAAGGGTCGAACCGTCCGCCGCCGCCCGAACAGCCTTCGAACAGGACGTGGGGGAAAGTTTCGGTCAGATAGCGCGCGAGTTCATAGAAGCCCAAGACATAGCGGTGGGAAACTTCCTGCTGCTTTTGCGGCGGGAGCGCGTCGCTGTAAACGTCGGTCAGATGGCGGTTGAAGTCCCATTTGACGTAGGAGATGTCATAGGCAGAGAGGATATTGCCGACCGCCTGTTTGAGATATTGCACGACTTCCGCTTTGCTCAGATCCAAGACCAGCTGATTGCGCGAGGTCGAGGGTTCGATGCCGGGGATATGCAGGCACCAGTCGGGGTGTTTGCGGAACAGGTCGCTGTCGCGGCTGATCATTTCCGGTTCAAACCAAAGCCCGAAAGAAAGGCCGCGCTTTTTGCAGTGATCGATCAAGGGGGCAAGTCCGCCCTTTAATTTTTTTTCGTTGACGAACCAGTCGCCGAGTCCGCTGTTGTCGTCGTCGCGCTTGCCGAACCAGCCGTCGTCGAGGACGAAGGTATCGACGCCCAGTTTTGCGCTCTCGTCGATGAGCGCGCACAGTTTGTCGGTATCGAAATCGAAATAAGTTGCTTCCCAATTATTGATCACGACGGGGCGGTGCGCCTGCGCGAACCGCTTGGGCAGCATATGTTCGCGATATAAATCGTGAAAGGACTGCGACAGGGCGGTAAACCCGTCGGCGCTGTACACGCACACGGTTTCGGGCGTAAGAAAGACTTCCTGCGGCGCAAGATCCCATTTAAAATCATAATCGGAAATGCCTGCGCTGACGCGGGTCGTATTGTATTGGTCGCACTCCGCGCTCATCGTGAAGTTGCCGCAGTAGACGAGATTGAAGCCGTATACTTCCCCCGAAGATTCGTCGGTGTTGGCTCTTGCGAGCATACAGAAGGGGTTGTGCTGATGGGAACTTGCGCCGCGGTTGCTGTAAACGCTCTGGATCCCGTGCCGCAGTTTGGTGCGCTCAAAACTGCGTTCGCCGCAGTGTTTTCCCCAAAGCGAAATAAAGTCGAAATCCATATCCGGAAGGTCCACGCTGCAACTCTGGATGCGGGAAAGCGAAAGATTTGCCGCGCTGATATTTTTCAGTTCCGCGCGCCGAACGAGTGCGTTTTCCTTTTCGTAGACGGTGTAAAAGAGCTTGACCTCCACGTTTTTGGAAGCCAGCGTGAGAATGAGCGTCTGCGTATTTTCGCCGCGCAAAAAGGGCATGGAAGTGTTCGGAGCCGGCTTCTGATCGGTGATGCTGTGGCCAACGTAGCGCAGGTCTTCCAGGCGGTTTCCCGCGGCGTCGACGGTCAAAAAGGCGCCGAAGCGGAAATCGCCGTTGCCGTAGACGGGATATTCGACGGGAGTGGAATCCAAGCTGTCCGCTCTCGACTTTGCGCCCGCGAAATTGGCGCTGAAACCGCGGTCGTATTTGCGCAGGAGCGGCCGAAGGTCATCCCGACCGATCTTGCTGCCGTAATGCAGTGAAACGGGCCGCGCGTATTCGTCGATGCAGAACACGTAGCTGAAGGCGTCGCCTTCCAAGAAAAAAGATGCACAGTTTTTATCAAAAGTAATCATAGCGGTTTTATTATACCTTTTCCCCTTTGCGATGAAAATAGATTTTTTAGCACAGCGGATATATTTTTCGGAACAAAAAGTACGCTGCGCATAAGTATTATAAAGGAGAAAAGAGAGTTTTTCAATAGAAAAAGAAAAAAATTTTTTGAAAAAAGATACAATTTTACACAGCAGCGGCAAAAAAATTGAATGAAAGAGTAAAATTTTGTGTGTTGACATTGTGAAAAGATGCGTTTATAATTTTTAGTAAGGTTTACGGTTTTGGTTCGGCCGAAACGAAAGAGATGGACAAAAACAGCCTGCGGGAGGGAACGGGATGAAAAGAACAAACGAAGGTGCGCTGACGCTGGGAAAGATGTCGCTTTGGAAGAAAGTCAAGCACGACAGGGGGTATTTTTTGTTATGCGCTCCTGCGATCGTGCTTGTCTTTATATTTTCCTATATACCGATGTACGGGATTTACCTTGCGTTCACCGATTTTTCCATTCGTGCGGGGATCTTGGGCAGCCCGTTTGTGGGATTTAAATGGTTTGAACGGTTTTTCACGTCGGTGTATTTTTTCCGTGTTCTGAAAAACACGGTGTTGCTGAGTACGCTGACGATCGTGTTCACTTTTCCTCTGCCGGTGGCGTTTGCCCTGCTTTTGCGCGAGGTGCAGAATAAGGCGGTGCGCAAAGCGGTGCAGACGATCAGTTATATGCCGCATTTTATTTCGACGGTCATCGTCGTGGGGATCATGATGAATTTATTTTCGCCCAGCGGCGGGATCATCAACAGGATTTTGACGGCGTTCAATCTGACGGATACGCCGATCAACTTTTTCTATCAGGCGAAGTATTTCCGTATGTTGTACATCGGCAGCGAGATCTGGCAGCATTTCGGCTGGAACTCCATCATTTATATAGCGACGATTCTGAGCATCGATCCGCAGCTGTACGAGGCGGCGGAGATGGACGGGGCGGGAAAGTGGAAGCAGATGCTGCACGTGACGCTCCCGGGTATCCGCGACGTGACGGTGACGCTGTTGATCTTAGCGTTCGGTTCGGTCATGAGCGTCGGGTTTGAAAAAGTGCTTCTGATGTACAATCCCGCGACGTGGGAGACGAGCGACGTGATCGCGACGTATACCTATCGCGAAGGGATTCTCGGCAGTCTGGGGTACGGTTCGGCAGTGGGAATATTCAATTCGATTATCAATCTGATTCTTTTGATCATATTCAATTCGATAGCGAGACGGGTGAGCGAGGTGAGCTTATGGTAACGGCGGAAAAGGAAATTGCAAAAAGCGGGCAGGTTGCCCAGAGGCGGAAAGGAGAAAAACTGCGCAAGAAGAAAAAGTTCACAATCGGCAAATTTTTCGTATACTTGACGGTCTTTATTTTGGTAGCGTTCACGCTGTATCCCGTCGTGTATATTCTGTCGATGTCTTTTTCCAGCTTAGAACATTTGATTTTGCAGGACGTATGGCTACTGCCGAAGGATTTCACTTTGGAAGCCTATGCCTTGCTGTTCAAGACATCCGATCTTTGGGTCGCGTATAAGAATACGATCATCTATACCTTTTTGGGTACGGCAATCGGCCTGACGTTTACGGTGGCGCTGTCGTATGCGGTAAGCCAGAAAAATTTTTACTGCCGCCGCATCGTCATCTGGTTTTTCATGATCACCATGTTTTTTTCGGGCGGCGTCGTTCCGTCGTATATCCTGATCAACCAGCTGCACCTGATCAATTCGCCCCTCGCAATTGCGCTTCCGGGCGCGGTGACGGCTTGGAACATGATCATTACGCGCACCTATTTTGCCACGATCTCGCCGTCGCTGTTCGAGAGCGCGAGTTTGGACGGCGCAGGCGAAGTCAGAAAGCTGATCTTTATCGCGCTGCCCGTCGCCAAGCCGATCATAGCGGTCTTGGCGCTGTATATGATCGTCGGGTATTGGAACACTTATTTTTCGGCGCTCCTATATTTGGAAGAGCGGGAACTGATGCCGATCCAGAACTATTTGCAGACGATTTTATACGATTCGAACGCATCCGGAACGCCTGGGCAGGGCAGCACGATCGGCGGCGCGATGCAGATCGAACAGCTCAAATACAGTTCGATCGTCGTGGCGATCTTCCCGATCATGATGGTATATCCTTTTTTGCAAAAATATTTTGCGGCGGGGATCATGGTAGGGAGCATAAAGGAGTGAGGAGATGAAATACTGCAACGAAGAGCGCATACGGAGGCGCTACGAGGAATTTTGGGCGCGGGAGAACGAGACTCCGCTCCTTCAAGTCATAGCCCCGAAGGACGGCGCGCGCTGGGACAAAGCGCCGCGCGCGCCTGAAAGATTGGCGGACCGCTGGCTGGATACCGAATACGTTTTGAAGCAGAACCGCTGCATACTGGAAAACACGGCGTATGTGGGGGAGGCGTTTCCGATGTTTTTTGCCAATTTCGGGCCGGACATCTTGGGCGCGATTTTTGGCTGTGAGATCGAGTTCGGGCAGGACACGAGCTGGGCGCTGCACGCGGCGGACTGCATCGGGGAGCTTCCGCCCGTCCGTTTTGACGAAAACAATAGATGGTACCGCCGTATGATGGAGCGGACGGAGGCGCTTTTAGAGGACAGCCGCGGAGAATATGCGGTGGGCAACAACGATTTTCACACCGGACTGGACGCTTTGGTATCGATGATCGGGCCGGAGCAGCTGTGCGTCGATTTGCTCGGCGAGGCGGACGCGGTCAAGGCGCGGCTGCGGGAGTGCGCGCAAGCGTACAGGCAGGTCTATCTTCGGGAAAACGCGCTGATCCGATCGAAGCAGGGCTTTTCCACCAATTGGATGGGGCATTACGGCGTGCAGAATTGGTATGTAACGAGCTGTGATTTCTCGGCTCTGATCTCGCCGGAGATGTTTGACGAGTTTGCGCTGCCCTATCTTGCGGAGGAGCTGGAAATGTTGGAAGGCTCGATCTATCACCTGGACGGCAAAGACGCGCTTCGGCATCTGCCTCGGCTGCTGTCGCTGAAAAAATTAGACGGGATCCAATGGGTATACGGCGCAGGCGCACCGTCGGCGCGGCATTGGATCGACGTCTTAAAACAGATCCAGGCGGCGGGAAAATGCATTGAAATAGCCGTAGAAAAAGATGACGTCAAGCCGATTTTGGAATCGTTGAAGCCGCAGGGACTGCTGCTGAAAGCATTTACAGCGACGGAGAGCGAGGCGGAAGAGCTGTATCGCTTCGTTACGGGCTATAAAGGGGGCAGAGAATGAAAAACAGGGAAAAAGGGATCGGGTTTCGAAAAAAATATCCGCTCGAATACGGATTGTTCGCGGCGGGAATGGCCTGTTTTCTGATTCTCTTTTGCGTTTTGGCGGTGGTTTTGCAGCTGCGGGAAAACCGTTCGCAGAAAGAACAGAGCATGGAGCGGTTTTCCTATGCTTTGGACTCTTATTTTTACAGTATCGACAACTTATCGACGCTGATCTATCGGGACAATTATCTGGTAACGTTTCGCGATTTGGATCGGGGGCAGCTGTATGCGTCTTCGCCTCTGGACATCATCGAGGCGAAAGAAAATATCCGCTATTACGACACCGTTTTGGGCTTTTACGGCAAGACGTATGTTTATTTTTCGGAATCGGACTGTTTCTTTTCATCCGACGGCATTTTCGAACACGACAGTTTTTTTGTGGCGAACAATTTGCCGGAGGAGGATAAAGCGCGGATCGAAGAGAAATTGAGCGATCTGAACCGTTACAGATCGATATTCAATGTCGGAGACGCAAGTTTTTATATTCAGCACACGGACAATTTTTCAATCTATTTGCTGTACAAACTCAACCGCATGGTGTTTTCGGACATGGCAGATGCCGTTTTAACGGAAAAGGAAGGAATCCGCATTTCCTCCGACGGGCAGGAATTTTTTGCGGAAGGCAGGACAAGCGGTTCGTTTTTGGACAAGACGTTTAAAAATCTGGACGTGCGGATCCTGTATTATTATGATCTGCCCGTATGGAAGATGGCGCTGACATGTTCCTGCATCGGCGTCGTGATGATCCTGCTGTATTTTTTGTTCTATCGCATCATCAGCGGTTTTTTGAACCGCTATTACCGAAAAGTGCAGGAGATCACGCTTGCAAACGATCTGGACGTCGACGTCAAATCCGTGTCGGTCTTGGTGCTTTTGAATGATTTTATCCGTTCTTCTGCGGAAAAGGAAAGGCAGCTTCGCTCGCTTGTTCGGGACAGCGACCGCAAGACGGTGGCGGCGTATCTGCGCGCATGGATCACGGGGGCGGACGGGGATTCGGAAGAGATTGCAAAGGCGCTCTCCCTCTTGAACATCGACCTTTCGGGATTTCACTGCGTCTATTGTTTCAACGGCGACTGCGAGGAGGCGGAAAAGAGCGGAATGCTCCGCATCTTGCAGGGAGTCTATCTGTGTTCGGGCGGAGAGTTTCCGCAGTTTTCGGTGCGTTTCGGTTGCAGCAACGCCTACCGAAAGCTGGACGGACTGCGCAAGGCATATGCGGAGAGCGGCGCGGCGCTGCGGCTTGCGAACCTGTTTCAAGAGCAGAGCATTCAGTTTTCGCAGGTGGAGGACGACCGCGACAGCGACGTATTCAAGCCCTGTCTTGCGGTTTTGGAAAAGGATATGACGGCGGGCGTAGAGGAACATCTCGCCGCAGTGGAAAAGCTTTTTTCCCTGGCGGAAGGGCTGCCGCGGCATCTGAGCGTATTTTTCATGCTCCGCCGCGCGGAAGACATCCTGGATACGCTGCGTCGGAATTATAATTTGGAAGAGGCGGATCTTCTTTTGCCGTATACGGCAACGCTGGGCGAGGCGAAAGACTTTTTCAAGGCAAAGATTATCGAGTACGGCGAAAAGCTGCGCGTCAAGCTGAAAAACAAATACGTCTTTATTTTTAAAGACATCATGGAATACGTCAACGCCAACTTAGTCGATCAGGATCTTTCGCTGAAAAAAATTGCGGGGCATTTCGGCTATTCGGTGTCGTACATCAGCCGCATTTTTTCGGAGAACGGCGAGGAAAATTACAACGAATACATCAACCGCCGCCGCATCGAGCTCGCGAAGCGGCTCCTGCGGGAGAACAAGCCGGTCAACAGGATCGCGGAACTTTGCGGGTTCAATTCGGACACGTCTTTCCGCCGCGTATTTTTGCGCATCGTCAAGCTGACGCCGCTCAAATACAAGGCGTTGAAGCACGATACGACGTTGGAGTAAAAAATTGTACGGAGAAAAAAATATTTCGGTCTTGTTTTTTGCCCGAAAATGCTGTAATACTGAGATATAGAAAAGCTGTATTTTGCCTCGTGCGAAGGCAAAAAAGCGGAGAAGAAAGAGTTCTCGGCGCTTTTGCCGCCGCGTACAGAATGAAAAGCAGGAGGAATTATGAAGAAGATCATTGTATGGCTCATAACGCTGGCGCTGTCGGCGACGCTGTTTTTGCCGCTGATCGGCTGCGGCACGACGAAGACGAGCGAATGGGGGATCGAAGACGTAACGGACATGACGAAGGTACCCGAGGAGTACGAGCTTCCGTTCGGGAACGGGGCGAGCATAACGTATTCGGGACCGGACAACTGGTATGCCCCTGCGAGTCTTTCCAAGAATCTTGCGGTGTGGAAGGAAGTGGAATCGCGCCTCGATATTTCCATCAAATGGCAGGTTTTGGCGTCCGAACAGTGGAACGTTTCGATGAAGACGCGCATCAACGGCGGCAGGGAGCTGCCGGACATCATGGGGCTTCCGGATTGGGGCGTCGCGAATATCGACGAATATTCGAGGGAGCAGGTGATCATTCCGCTCAACGAGCTGATCAACAAATACGCGCCGAACATCAAGCGCATTCTCAATGAAAATCCCGAATATCGCAAGCAGATCACGTCCGCGGACGGGGGGATCTATTTTATCAGCGATTATTACATGGAAAACGAATATTACATGGGTGTAATGATTCGGAAGGATTGGCTGGATGAGCTGGGGCTGCCGATCCCGGAGACGACGGAAGAATTCGAACAGACGCTGATCGCATTCCGCGACCGCGACCCGAACAAAAACGGAAAGCAGGACGAAGTGCCGCTGTTCGTGGCGGAAGGGTATCAATACGATTATCTCGCGTCGATGGCGGGGATGAGCGTTCCGTTGCAGGATACAATCATCGACGAAAACGGCAACGCCGTGTATCAGAAAGCGACGAAGGAATACGGCGAATTTTTGGAATGGCTGAACAAACTGTATACGCCGCAAAACCAGGGCGGTCTGGGCGTGATGGACGCGCGCTACGAAGCGAGCAACCAGACGACGTTTGAATCGGAGATCGGGCTCAACACGGTGGGCATGACGGTCGCTCCCGGCGATTATGCGGATAAATATTCCAAGATCGCGCAGGCGAGCGGGGATGCGGACGCGCAGTACATCATGATCGATCCGCCCGTGCCGAACAAGGGCGACGAGCCGACGCTTGTAAAGCGCTCCATGACGGGCGGACAGATCGGAATTTCCATCGACTGCGAAGATCCGGTGCTGGCGATCCGCATCATGGATTATCTGTGGGGCAGCGAAGAGGGAAACCTTCTTCTGCATTACGGGCTGACGGCGGAAGAGGCGGCAAAATATTCCACGGACAAAAATCCGGTATACGCGACGTATGAAATGGTGGACGGCACGCCGCAGCTGACCGATTGGGTTTTGAACAATCCGGACGGGCTGGACGCAGGCAGCGCGCTCCGCACGATCGGCGCGTGGGGGCCGCTCTTTGACAGGCAGACGAAAGAATTTTTGGACGCATTTTTCCCGAAGCAGGTCATTGAGTATTACGCTTCGGCGACCGAACGGGGGCTGTTTGTAGAGCCTTTCCCGAACATTTTGTCCACAAAAGAAGAAACGGAAGCCTTTCAGACGATGATGACGGATTTCAACACCTATCAGCAGGAGATGTCCATCAAATTTATTTTGGGGCAGATTCCGATTTCGCAATACGAGAGCATTTATATGCCGAAGATGAAGGAACTGAAAATCGAAGAATATGAATCGCTGCGCAAAGGGCAGTACGAACGGTTCATGTCGCTATAAAGCCGGAGGAAAGAATATCGTGAAACTGAAAAAATTTTGCAGTATGCTTTTAGGCGGGCTGATGGCGCTGAGCATAGTCGGCTGTGCGCCGAAAGAGAGCGGACAAACGCAAGAAGCGGGCGTGAACGACGCGCCGATGCACGTTTTTTACGGCGACGATAACGGGGAAGTGCTGACGAATCCCGGGATGGGCTTTTCGTACACGGGCTTTCCGTGGGAATTTGTGCGGACGGGGCTTCCCGAATATTTTGACGTCGCGAGCGTGTTGATCGATTGGGCGACGCTGGAGCCGCAGGAAGGGGTGTACGATTGGGAACTCCTCGACAGGACGGTCGAGCGGCTGAAAAACGACGGAAAATCCATTTTGCTGCGTTTTTATCTGATGCCGGACGACGTGTGGTCCTTGAAGGGCTATCCCGATTGGGCGAAGGAAAAGTATGCGGACGATCCGACGTGGGAATTCAAGCACCGCTATTTCAACAATTTATTCGGCAGAGGGCCGTATGAATTTTATCATCCGCCGTACATGGACGCGCGCTGGCAGGAACTGATGAAAAACTTTCTGACGGCGTTTGCGGAGCATTATCCGGACGGAACGTTCGATCTGATTGAGCATCGCTGCTTCGGCCTGTACGGCGAGTGGGACAGCGGCTGGGGCAACTATTTCTGCGACGTGTATGACGAGGAGCAGGATTGGTGGGTAGCCGAGGAAGGCGTCGATTATTCGGAAGAAAAGACGGAAATGTGCCATGAGCTGATCGACGTGTATGCCGACGCATTTTCCTCCTACGAGCGCACGAAGATCGGCCTGAATATGCCCTCGGAAGAGCGCGCGACGGAAGAAGAGCGGCTGGAATATATGCGGGAAGTGGGGTTCGACTATGCGCTGGAAAAGGGCTTTGAAGTGCGGTTCGACGCAATCTACGTCAATTTCCCGGACACGTTCGTCATGCAGACGCTTTTGGACGAAAATTTTCCTTCCATTAAAATATACAGCGAGACGGCCAACGGGTTCGGCCCTGTGGACGAGTTCGATCTGTATATGCAGTGGGAGTTGTTCAAATTGGCGAGGGTAAATACCGCTTCGTTCGGCTTCTATCGCGGCAGTTATTTTTTGATGCCGAAAGATCTGACCGAACAGGCGCTCAAAGAGATCGGTTACCGCATTTTACCGGTGAAAGTCGCCTATTCTTCGCAGGCGCAGGCGGGCGGCGTGTTTGAATTTGAATCGGAGTGGGAAAACCACGGCTGCGGCAGTATGCCGTATCAGTTTCCTCTGGCGGTAACGTTGACGGATGCGTCCGGAAAGGTGTGCTACGAAGCATTGCGGGAAGATTTTGACCTGACCAGCCTCGTTTACGGCGGAAATCCGAACGACAAAAAGATCTATAACGGGACGGATTCGTATACCTACAATACGCAGTTCCGTCTTCCTGCCGATCTTGCGAAAGGGGAGTACACGCTCTCCATCGGGATCGCGGATCCGCTGAAAAATTATGCGAATGCGATCGCGCTTCCGATCGGGGAAGAGGGCAACGAGTCGCGCACCTATGCCGTCGGCAAGATCAAAATAGTGTAAGGGGGAGAATTTTCGATGAAAAATAAAGTTATCTATTCGGTTGCGGGCTTGTTTTTGGCAATGGTATTCGTTCTTTTGACGGGGTTGTTCGTATTTAAAACGCCCGCCTATGCCTCGTCCGACGACGAGCCGTTCATGATTTTTGACGATTACGACACGGCGATCGGCAGCGCGCAGCGCGACAGCGCGATCAATCCGGGCGAAAAGTGGAAAGTTTTGGAACAGATCAGCACGTTCACGCTCAATCCGACCGCGACGGTGGAATTGGTGGACGAACACTTTGCTCCCGGCAATTTCAGTACGAAGAGTTTAAAGATCGGCGTCGGGAACGATGCGTTTACGCCCTTTTACAATCAGGGGCAGCTGGAAAACAACGATCAGACGGATGCGAAATATGTAAAAGTGTATCTGCGCAACGACAGCGGCAAGGACGCCGGCTACGGAATTTTTCTGACGGACGTTCCGCAGAGCACGCTGGACGGAACGGCGACGACCGTGGACTACGGGCAGGAGCATTGGCAGTTGAAGTGGAATGCCGCCGTCGTGTTGGAAACGCTGGAAGGGGAAAAGAGCGTCGTCGTATCGACGGCCGGAACGGGGATCACGATCCCGAAGGATTTTATCGGCAGCGTCAATATTCCCATCGACAGCAAGACGCTCGCTTTGCCCGGCTGGTACATCGCGCAGGGGGAAGCCGCGAGCAATCAGGTCATCGATAAGGACAGGATCTATTGCGTGAGCAGTATCATTCCGGCAAACAATATGGGCGCCTGCTTTACGGTCGGGGAGATCTGGATGAAGACGGACAATTTCGTGGAGGAGATCTTAGACGAATATTACGGCGAGGTGGCGGCGGATGCCGAAAAGGTGATCCGTCCGACGACGACCGATTTTACGGTGGATTTTGAAAATACGACGATCACCTTCCCGTATGAACTGACGTACGGCGAATTTTTGGAAAAATTCAGCATTCCTTCGGGGTATGAAGTGGTCGTGACCGATCCGGACGGGTTTAACGTGACGAACAGCGACGATAAAATTCTAGACGGGTGCACGGCGGTCTTTACCGATCAGGAGACACCCTTTGTGTTTGAGATCAAAGTGAGCACAGGCACGGATTCGTCCAAGGGATCCGGATGCGGTTCCGCGCTCGGTACGAGCGCGGCTCTTGCAGGCTGCGCCGTGCTGGTTGCCGCGGCAGGCTGCTTGCTGACGGAAAAAAGAAAGAGGCGGGGATCAAGCGATGATGAGTAAAAGTTGCAAGCGGATCGGCGTCATGGTACTGTTTGCGCTGTTTGCGGTCTTTGCGGCTGCGGCGCTCATCGCGGCCGCCGGAAGAACGCAGGTGCGCGCGGCAAACGTCGGCAAGCGCATTCTTGCGGACTATGAAACGCTGGACGGGATCGCGTCGACGGAACCGAGTTATCCTTCCGGAATCATGATCGAAGCGAGCGGTTACGAATGGATCAACCCGATCTTCGACAGCGATTCGGTCAAGAAGAATTGGGAAAGCGCATACTATGTCATGTTTTATGCGGACAATAAGCTGGGCGTGGAAAATCCGGTGGGCATAACGCTCAACTCGGGCGGCCGGCAGTGGACGCCGACGCTCGGCGCGGAAAATCTGATGTATTACGACGATATGCAGGGCAACGTTGTTTCCTCCCCGATCGTAGACGTCTACGGCGGCAGGACGGGCATCGTTCTTCCGGCGCACTTCAAGGGGTACGTAAAACTCCGCCTTCGCGGAGAGACGGGCACGAACGAAGCGTTTGTGTCCGATCCGAAGAATTTTTCCCATCCGAGCTGGGACACGTCGGATATCCCCTTTGACAGCACAAATATGTGGCAGCTCAATTACACGGGTACGAACGTATACGTCGATACGCTCACGGTCAGTTTTGACGACGATATGCTGCAATCGCTGACGGTAGAAAGCGCGCGGTTCGGGCGCGGTGAGCCGGAGGAGATTTCGGTGAGAGGTAAGCGCGTCATTGCCGAATACATGGAAGGGGACGCGCTCAGTTCGGAAGGCGCGCTGTCCAACAATATGCTGCGCTTGGAGGCGGAAGAGTTTTACGGCAACAATTTTGCGACGTATGCGGCAAAAGATTGGAGTCGCGCAAAATACTTCATGTTTTACGTGGACAATCAGTATGACGAGGCGATGGGAGTCGGCTTGCAGATCGTGCAGACGATATCCAAGAACATGAATTCGGCGCGGACGGCGTATTTGGAGGACAGCTCGAAGCAGGTACAGCAGGTTTCGACGGCGGCAGTCGGCAACGGCTATGTCGGCGTGAAAGTGCCTGCGGGATTTCGCGGCTATGTGAAGATCCCGTTCGATACGGAGCATTTCAGCGGTATCGACGTGGAATTGCCGCTGAGCACAGTGCGCTTTTATGCGCCCATGTCATCGTGGGAGGATGAGAAAGCCGTCTACATCGACAGTCTGATTCTAAGTTTCGACGACGACGCGGCGCAGCCGTTCGACGGGGAACTGCTCAACCGCCCGCGCACGGACTTTACAAACGACGATACGCCCAACGATTTCTGGGTGATACCGAATTACATCGAACAGAGTTATCAGAACGCATATTTCGACGGCAACAGGGCCATTCATCCTGCCAACATATCGGCAAAACCCGGCTCCGTCGTCGATACGGGCGAAGTGACCTACAACGAGGAAGTGAGCGAAATGACGGTGCGGCACACCTCTGCGGCGGCGGGCGTCTCCATGTGGGGATACGATTATTGCCTGCGGCTGGGACAGGAGGATTGGACGGACGCGAAATTCGTCGTCAATCAGGTGCGCAACGAGACGGACAACGTCGATAAATACGTCTTGATGCTCGCCGCTTCCAACACGACGATGTCCACGGGCGCCGTCTATTATCTGGTGGATACGGCGACGAACACGCTGCGCACCGCCGTCAGCAGTGCGGGCGGCGAGATCGTCGTTCCCGGTTCGTTCGACGGATATGTCGTCATTCCCGTATATTCTTTCTCGGCAGGTTTTGACTGGTCGAATATGACGCGGTTTTCCTTCATGTTCACCGCGACGGCAGGAACGCTCACGTTCGGGAAGTTGGGCTGCGCGTACAGCGCGAAGATCCTGTTCCCGGAAACGTATGCGCTCAACGTCGTGGATACGAGCAACTATTTCGTCATGCCGCAGCCGCAGCCTCTGCCGTCCTATCCGGACAGGAACTTCAACGAACCCGAAGCCATCGATTCTTCTGAGCCGCAAACGCCGCAGAGCGCGGGCTGCGGTTCCGCGATTTCGGGTACGGGCGCGTTGCTTGCGGGCCTCGCTTTGACGGGATGTTTCGTCTTTGCGATTCGCAAAAAGAGGGAGAAAGGCAGCGCTGAGGCGCAAAAGAGCAGAAACTTTGACGGAGTGTGAAAGAAATAAAAAAAATTTCAAAGCGCCGAAAAAATTTTAAGGCAATGAAAAGGAAAGTTGCAAACGCCGAAAAATGCGGCAACCTTGCGAATCGGCGGCGTTTTTGCTAAGAAATTAATAAAAATAAAAAAAAGGGGGAGTTTATGAGCGTAGCAGTGAAAAAGGCCTTGCGCGCGGCAGCGATTTCGGTGTTGTTTTGCGCATTGGCAGTGTGTTGCTTAGGGTTTGTTTTCCGCAGCGTTTTGCGGGCGAATGCCGCCTTGTATGACAGCGGAAAATATGTGATCAACGATTACGAAACGTACAACGAAGGGATGACCGGAGTAGAGGGCAAGACGGCGGTTTCCACTGAGCCTTGCAATCCGTACGGAGTGATGATTTCGACGGACAACGCCTATGCGAGCTGGAATAACAACTTCCAGCATCAGCCGTTCAAGACGGATTGGACGGGCGCGAAATATATGCTGGCGTACCTGCACAACAAGTCGGATACGGCAAAGGCAGTGCAGCCGCTGTTGTCCATGCATAAAAACGACGGCGACCGGAAGCATTTCTATCCCACAAAGGGCGTGTATCTCGACGACATGACCGCGGTTACGGAAGCGACGTTCGAAGCGGACGGGAGAGTGCAGATCCCGGCAGGATTTCAAGGGTATATCAAGATCCAGCTGGAACCCGCAAACTTTGTCGAGCTGTGGCCGGGGGCGGAAGCCGGCGTACAGGATTATTCGCAGGTGATGCAGGTGCATTTCTTCAACGGCGACAAGGATCTGTATGCGGACACGGTGGCGATCAGCTATGACGACGATATTCAGACGCCTCTGACGGCGGAAGCGGCGGCGTTTGACCGCGTTTTGGCGGGGAGCAACACCTTCTACGCGATCAAGGATTATTATTGGATGATGCGCGGCGACGATTGGTTTGACGGCCCGTACGGAGCGGGTGCGCGCGCGAGCTACGACGCATACGGACAGTACCTGACCTACAACAATACGGGAAACACGGCGGCGGTCACGATGTGGCAGAAAGACACGCTTTTGACGGATTGGGGACTGAGCAACTGGGACGGCGCGAAGTATCTCGTTGCGGAAGTGCGCAACAACGATGCGCAGAACACCGCCTCGTTCGGCTTTAAGATCGACGCGGGAAGCGCAAGCTACAATTTGAACTGGTACGGCGATTATCTGTTCCGCGCAAAGAGCGGCGAGATCCTATACAGGAGCAGTTCCAGCGCCAACGGCACGAACGGGCAGTTTATCGTGCCGGCAGGATTTGACGGATATCTGATCGTCGATCTTCGTATGTTTGCCAATGCGAACGATTTTACGACGGACAATATGTTGTCGAACGCGATTTTCAACGTAAAGCGCGTCAATCTCGACTTCGGCACAACGGCGATCAACCTGACGTTCGGCCGCATCGGTTACGCGAAGTCCGATCTCATCCGCTACAACAATTCCGAAGCGCCGATCGTGTTCAACGATTCGAGCCGCTATATGTCCGCAGACGCGGAAAACGAACTGACGCCGATCGCGAGCTTCCTTTCCGACGCGGTAGCGGAAGATATGACGGGTAATATGTCCAACGGCGTTACGGTTACAAAGACGAATACGGCGCTCAATTTCAAGGGTACGCCCACGGCAAACGCGACCGCGTTCGTCAATTCGATCGCAGATTTATCCAAACTCAATACGAAAGGGCAGAGCCTGCTCGTTCTGGATATCAAGAACAATCTGAGTACGGATTCCCTCTTCAAACCGTATGTCAAGACGTACAATAACGATATTACCGACGATATGCAGGACGCGAACTATTCCGTCGCATACGGCGCGCGCGTTCACTTGCTTGCAAAGGGCGCTTCGCAGGCGGAAATGCAGGTTACGGCGGATGGGATTACGATCCCCGGCAATTTTGAAGGATATATCATCGTGCCGTTCAGCACGCTGACCGAATCGGATACGAATACGGGGCGCGCTTTCCGTGCGGATAAGATCAAGACGGTCGGCATGATGCCGTTGATGCCGAATGCGGTCGACTTTGATATGCGCACTCCCTATTTTGCGAGCTCCATCCGCATTTTGAACGAACAGGCAAGCGTTATGAAAGTAGCGCAGAACGAGATCACGGCAACGTCGCAGTCGCAGACGATCGCGTACGGCGCAACGGCCGAAGTGTCGGTCAGCGGCGGTCAGGGCAGCGGCGCCGTTACTCTTTCCGTGAAAGAGGGAACGGACTATGCGGCTGTCGAAGACGGCAAGATCAAGGCGATCAAAGCGGGCGGTTCCGTGGTAGTGGAAGCGGTCAAGGCGGCGGATTCGTATTATGCGCAGGCGTCGGCAACGGTTTCCTTTACGACGGTCAAAGCGGTGCCGCAGGTTACGGTCAGCTATGCAGGAGAGGCGATCCGCGGCGCGGATGCGTCGACGCTGGCGCCGGACGTGGACAGCGACGTCGCAGGTACGATCGCGCTGGAAGAAAAGGTACTTGTTTTGGGGCAAAACGACGTGGCATGGAGATTCACGCCGAGCGATACGACCAATTATGAAACGGTAACGGGTACAGTGTCGATCACGGCGGCGATGCCCGCGGCGGAGTCGATCGCGATCGTTTCGCAGCCGACAAAGACGGAATATAAGACGGGCGAGGCGCTCGATCTGACCGGCCTGTCCGTCAAAGTGATCTACGAAGACGGAACGGAAGAGGCGGTATCGGTCACGGCGGAAAACGTGAGCGGATTTGACTCTTCCAAGGCGGGACAGCAGACTTTGACGGTCACGGCGCTCGGCAAGACGGCAACGTTTACGGTCACGGTTACGGCGGCGCCGGTGGTGGAATCCATTGCCATCGTCTCGCAGCCGACAAAGACGGAATATAAGACGGGCGAGGCGCTCGATCTGACCGGCCTGTCCGTCAAAGTGATCTACGAAGACGGAACGGAAGAGGCGGTATCGGTCACGGCGGAAAACGTGAGCGGATTTGACTCTTCTAAGACGGGACAGCAGACTTTGACGATCACGGTGCTCGGCAAGACGGCAACGTTTACGGTCACGGTTACGGCCGACTCCGAAACGAAAGATCCGCAGACGGACAAAGAGGGCGGCTGTGCGTTGTTCTTGCAGGGCGTTTCGGCGATCGCCGTTGCATTGACTCTGCTCGGCGGAGTTTGCTTATTCGCTGCAAAGAAGAAAAGCTGCCGATAAATAAAATGCGCGCGTATCCGCTGCGCCAATGCGCTGAAAAGGGGCGTTAAACAGCGCAGAAGGTGCGACGCGCCTTTGAAAGAAAGAGAAAAACCACAATATAAGATGAATTGTCAAACTAAGTGCAACAGTTGAAAAGATTTAGTTCGAATAAATCTTGCGGAGTATAGTAGTGCAAAACTTTTTTGGGCCTGACGTTGATTAACGCCAGGTTCTTTTTTAATGTTGCCGGACTCACTCTCGAAAGATTTCTTCCCTTTGGATAAAATTCCCTAAGCAGTCCGTTTAAGTTTTCATTCGTTCCTTTCTGCCATGCACAATACGGATCTGCGAAGT
>CASDTU010000002.1 GCA_949283775.1 uncultured Bacillota bacterium | reverse complement strand
AACCTGCGCAGGAAAGGGAAAACCCGTAAACGCATGGGCAACGGCGGAAGATTTACGACGGGAAAAAGCATACGGAAACGGGATAAAAGCGTATATAACCGCAAAGAGTTCGGACATTGGGAAGCGGACACGGTGGTGTCGGGGCAAGGGAAAAGTAAAGCATGCTTTGCCACGCTTGCGGAAAGAAAGACGAGATATTATATCGCGATCAAGATACCGGACAGAAAGGGAGAGACGATGGCAAAAGCGATCATAGACGCACTTTCGAATTTTCCCAAAGGAGCGGTAAAGACGATCACCTGCGACAGAGGCAGCGAGTTTGCCTGTTGGAGGGAGATAGAAAAAGCACTAAGTTGTGATATGTACTTCGCAGATCCGTATTGTGCATGGCAGAAAGGAACGAATGAAAACTTAAACGGACTGCTTAGGGAATTTTATCCAAAGGGAAGAAATCTTTCGAGAGTGAGTCCGGCAACATTAAAAAAGAACCTGGCGCTTATAAACGCCAGGCCCAAAAAAGTTTTGCACTACTATACTCCGCAAGATTTATTCGAACTAAATCTTTTCAACTGTTGCACTTAACTTGACAATTCATCTAATTTGTTGATCGTAAAAATTTTATTCTCACTGTACCGCAGTCGCAATGCCGATGAAAAACATCATTACTGCGTCTGCGTTAATCCGCTTTAAAGGCAGGCAGCCCTGCATATCAAAATGAAAAATCGAAGATCATTGTCTGTTGCAATTATAATTGTATATGAGAGCAAACAGTGGAATATTAAACAGATAGACGCACGGGAAAATTCCGTACTTTAAAATTTGCGTAAAAGAGAAGGGGGCGTCGTTAAAATAAATGATCAAGTAAGCGACTACGCAAACGATCAAAACCAAACTTACATAAATGATGAGGCTGGAAGAAAGATAAGATTTCGCCTGCGTTTTTTTGCTGTTTTTGCCGTACCCGCGCAAGTACAGGAACAGGAATACGCCGAGCATAGCAAAGTTGACGACAAAGGGCAGTACGACGTAAAACGCATTGGTATGTAAAGCGGCGCGCAGGCAAATGATGATAATTGCTTCCGCCATGGCAACAATAAAGACGAAGACGGCGCTGATAAAGAGAGCCTTGCCCTTGTCGAAGGTATTGCCGATCGATTTGGAAACGGTGCGGTTTCTTGCGCCGTTTGTGGTCGTAATTTTGATTCCTTCATTTTCGGCCTTTTCCGCCACGTCATAAAATTCGATATTGCTTGCCGTTTTTCCCTCAGCAGGGGGATAGGAAGGCCTTTGCTGCCGCGGTTGTTCGGTAAAGGTTTGCGCCGGCTGCGGTTCGGGAATCTCGCTCGAAATCGCTTGTGTCAAATCTTCCTGTTTAGAGCTTTTATAAGTATTGTCATATAGTTTTGACAGAAGCTCTTTGTAATTGCGCTCTGCCGGCGATTTGTTTGCGTACAGCATATCGCCGCTGTCGTTTGCGAATTGGTTGTATTCGTTCGCCTCTGGCGCATTCGGCGTTTCGGAGAAATTCTGCTCTCGGACGGGCGGTTTTTCATAGCCGTTTCCGACGTTCTCCGGGTAAACGGGGCTGTCGTAAATGGCGCCGATATTTTCCGAATAAGCGGTTTCTTGCTCTCGATAAGACGGAACGTCCGACGGAACGCTCGCAGCTTTTTCATTTTTTACATGCGAATAATAGTATGCCGTCGCATCCGTTTCCTCTCCGATCAAGACTTTGTAATTTTCATGGATCCGCTGCTTGTCCTCTTCGGATAGAGTATGCTGTTCCTTTGTTTGAAGTTTTTCATTCGCTTCGGCGCCGGCAGAAGGAACCGCGCCTGCGGGGGAAGGCTTATCCGATGCGCTTGAAACATCTGTATGACTTTCGTAATACGAGCGGTCTAAAATCGAATCTTCCGAAACGGACGCAGCCTGTGGTTTTGTATAAGCGGATGGATTTCCTTCGTCGGAAAATTCTTTTGAAGAAAATTCTTCACTTCGCTGCTCGTCGATTTCCGATTCGGTTTTATAAGCGTCGTTTTGCAGTGATGCGTTGTCCGAAAACACCGCGCCGCCTTGTTCGGTATCGCTGCGGTAATCGGAAATTTCAGACGAATCGAGAACGGTTTCGGTCTGGTTGAAAGATTCGCTGTCGGAGTCTTCCTCCATAAAAGCATCCTCTGTATCTTCTCCCTTAGCGAAGGGTACGCGCGTGGTTGATTTTTTCAAGATATTGAAATCAACCGAATGGGAGGGGGGAGGATTGTTGAAATCATAATCTTTTTCGGAGATCAGGCTGTCGATGACGGTTCTGGAATATTCCCATTCCGCAAGATTTTGTTCGACAATTTTGCGTCCTTTTTCGGTAATCTGAAAATATTTCCGCCTTCCGCCTCCGGAAGCACCGCCCCAATAGGAAGTGACATAATCCTGGCTTTCCAGACGTTTTAAGGCGCTGTACAAAGTGGGTTGTTTTAAAGTATATTGTCCTTTGCTTTTCGCTTCAATATCGTTTATAATTTCATAGCCATATTTATCGCTGTCATACAGTGTTCGAAGAATGATGGTATTGATATGCCCTCGAATTAAATCGCTGCTGATAGAGGAAGTGTCGGCAATATCTTTTTCGGGATCGTTCATATTATTTGGTTCCATAAAATAACCTCCTTACAAAAAATATTATAGTATATTTGTCGAATTTTGTCAAGTTTAATCCGTGAATTTAAATATTATACAATTTTTCAAAGTACTATGTCTGAAATAAGTGCCGAAAAAAAAGAAAAAATAGATAGACAAAACAGGTAAATTGTAGTACAATACAGAGGGATTGCAGAGGTGAAAAATGATAGCAAATAGTTTATCCTGTTCTTTCAATATCAGAAATTATGAAACAGATTTTATGCGAAAGATCAAACCGTCCGCGATACTCGGTTTCTTTCAGGAAAGCGCAGGGGCGCATTCGGACGAGATGGGGCTTGGGACCAATTCGCTGCGGGAGCATGGATATTTTTGGGTGCTTTCTAAGATTTATATTGAGATCGATAAGCGTCCGAAAGTAGGCGATTCGATAGAGGTCGTTACATGGCCGCATGCACCGAACAAGGCGATTTATGAGCGTAGCTTTGCGGTCAACGTTGCCGGAGGCGAGGGGTGTATACGGGCTTTTTCAAGGTGGTGCATTTTACAAGCGTCAAACGGCAGAGTGCTTCCGTGTTCGCGTGTGGAACAAAAAATTCAAACGTACATCGACAAGAAAGCAGTGGATTTTGATAATTGGATGATCGAAGATATCGAAGAGAAAGGAGCGCCCTCTTTTGAAATAAAAATCGCAAACAGCGAGTATGACTTGAATTATCATGTCAACAACATAAAATATGCCGATTATATTTTTAATTGTTTTACTGTCGCGGAGCTGCAAGAGAGGGAGATCAAGAGTTTTCAGATCCATTATGTAAAGCAATCGCACGAAGGCGATCGCCTGCGCTTTTACAAGGCGGAGGATTTCAAGAACAATTTTCGGATTGTCGGCGTAAAAAACGATGAAGAAATCGTAGTGATGGCGAGGGTTTGTTTTGCTTAATTTTGAGGTAGAGATTGAGCGCTCGCGGCGTCGGAGCGTCGTGATTACGGTAAAAGAGGGGAAAGTTATATGTAAAGCTCCCAAATATCTTTCGGATGAGCGTATCAATGCGTTTCTTACCCAAAAGAAAGGCTGGATCGAGAAAAAATTGCACGAGCAAGAAAAGGAGTCGAAAAAATTTTGTGCGGTAAAGATGTATCGTACGATTTTAGACGGCGGCACAGAGCGGCCGGTTTGGTTCGGCTTGGAGAAAGAGGGAGAAGAGAAAAACGGGTTTTATTTCCCGTCTCCGGAGCATATCCGCAGGTATTTTGAAAGAACGCGCAAGCAGAGCATTTTATATATTTTGGAAGGATATTCGGCGGAAATGGGGCGCAGTCCGACAAAGGTAGGATTTCGTGATTTTAAATCGCGATGGGGCAGCTGCGACGCATCCGGCAAAATTTTATTGAATTGGCGGCTGACGATGCTGCCGGAGCGGCTTGCGGAATATGTGGTGATACACGAATTGAGCCATCTGCGTTTTATGGATCATTCGGCGGCGTTTTGGAAAGAAGTGGAAAGATTTTGTCCCGATTATCGAAGCAGGCGTAAGGAGTTGAAGGAATATTCTTTTTTGACTCTTTACTATCGCAGAGAAGCAAAAAGCGAGTCGCCGATTAGAAAGCGTTGACCGACGTTTATCTATAAAGATGAGGTACGGCAAAGAGGCGAAAAAAAGGGCAGCAATGGCCGAAAAAGCAACTCGTTTCAGTAAAAAAAGTTGGCTATCGAGTGCGGCAAGGGCGAATGGAATTGAAAAAAATCAGTCAATGAAAAAATACAATAAAAAACATCAGGAGGTCAATTTATGAAAAAGAAAATACAGGCTTCTACCGATTTAGCGCCGGTATCGGTTGTGATGGTTTCGAGCGGAGACATGGAAAATTCGGATATTATAACGATTGCATGGACGGGTACGATCAATTCGGAGCCGCCGATGGTATCGGTTTCGGTGCGCCGTTCGCGGTATTCTTATGAGTTGATTGAGAAGACAGGTGAGTTCGTGATCAATCTCGTAACGCCGGAACTGCTTGAAGTGTGCGATAAATGCGGCGTCGTCTCCGGCAGGACGGTCGATAAATTCCGCGAATTCAAACTGCACAAGCAAGGGTGCAGCTTTGTAAAGGCTCCGGCGATTGAGGAAAGTCCGGTCAGTTTGGAATGCAGGGTCAAGGAAAAAGTGTCCTTAAACACGCACGTCATGTTTCTCGCCGAAATCGTAGGAGTAACGGCAAAAGAGGAGTGGTTGCAAAGCGGAAAACTCGTGATTCCGGACGGCGGTTTGATCTCTTATGTCCAAAACAGGTATCTTGCTACGGGAAAGACTTTGGGTTCGTACGGATTTACGGCAAAAAGAAAAAATTAAAAGTTTTATCGTAAAATAAAAAAGCGAGAGATTTTTTAAAGGAAAATGTCCGATATCCTCTTACAAATCAAGTACAAAGCGTTGAATTTTTTCAACGGGAAAAGTTCAAATATTGAGAAAGAATGGACTCATTGATCGAGAAAATTCGCAAAGTCCCGTCCGCCGTTTCGGCGGACGGGACTTTGTATGTTCAATGTCAGCGGCTATAAAGTTTATTATAGCTGCTCGCTCTGCGGGCGGCTCTTGCGGATAATCAAAAAAAGGAAGCGCTGCGAAAAAAATCGCACCGCTTCCTTTTAAAACGTTTCCCTGTTTTAAGCGCCTTCTTTTTTAGGAAAAAGCGACCGGCTTAGCTGAGCCGTTGACTAGCGCACGATTCAAAGCTGAATCCTTGCGAAACAGTTTTGCTATATGGCTTTTTGTTCTTTTGCGACGCGAAGGCGGGGATGCCGAGATCGCCGCAAATTCGGCAGTCTATCATTTTTCATTCGCGCAGTTTTTCATTTGTGTAATTTTTACGCCGCGTAATGTTCCTTTCACGCTATCGCCGCACAGTTTATCTTTCGCGTTATTTTTTGCGCAGGCTTTTTGCTCGTTATCGTTCATTGATGCTTTTTCCGCCGCGCAATCGGTCGAAGATGCGTATAAAGACGCCGGAAAGAGGAACGCACAGCAATATCACGACTATGATATACAAGACACAGACGAAGTTCAGCGGATCATGCGAAGCGCCCAAGAAAGTGTTCGGCATTAAAGTCAGCCCGAGAATACACGCAGCCGTCATTGATAAAAACAGAACGGTTCTGTAAACATTCAGGGGCATACAGACGCGGTAGAGCATGACCAGACCGGCAAAGGAAATGATATAAACGGAAATTTCTTCATAATAATTTTCGAAATATCCCGGTTGCAGGGCCGTGACCACGTTGGTTGCCTGAACGGCCAACACCAAAACGACAGCGCAAGGAATCGCTCTCGACAGCACGGATGGCAGAAATTTCCCTTTAACGCGATTTGTATTGGGTTGCAGGGACAAAAAGAATGTCGGTATGCCGATCACAAAAAATTCAAGCAGCATCAGGTTGTTGGTCTTGAAGGGGTACGGGGCAAAGAAAATGATCGACAAGATCGCAAAGATCGTGGTAAAGAGCGTCTTCATCAGGTAGAGGGAAGAAGAGTTTTGAATGTTGTTGATTACTCGTCTGCCCTCAAAGACGACTTTCGGCATCGAAGCGAAGTTATTGTCCATCAGGACGATATGGCTGACGTTTTTCGCAGCTTCGCTTCCGGAAGCGACGGACACGGCGCAATCGGCCTCTTTCATGGCTAAAATATCATTGACGCCGTCACCGGTCATGGCGACCGTATTGCCTTCGGACTTGATGGCTTTGACCAAGATTGCTTTTTGTTCGGGTGTCACACGGCCGAAGACGGTATATTTATTGGCAATGGAAGCGACTTCTTTTTCGTTCAGGCCTTCTAAGGAGATATATTTATCGGAATTTGCCACGCCAACGCGGCGCGCGACTTCGGAAACCGTAACCGGGTTATCGCCGGAAATGATTTTTACGGCCACGTCGTTTTCTTTGAACCAGCGAATCGTTTGGGCGGCGTCGTCGCGGATATTATCGGAGATCGAAATAATGGCGAGCGGTTTAAAGCCTGTCGGCAGGTGATCGCCTGCGATTTTTCCGTTTGAAATGGCGACGATCAGAACGCGCAGTCCCATAGAAGCGTATTGATTGACGATGCGGTTGATCTTTTCGGGAACGGTACCCAAGACGAATTCCGGCGCGCCGATCGATATCGTTCCGATTTCCGCAAATGTGACGGCGGAAAGTTTCCGCTTGGAAGAGAAGGGCATGACTGCCAGCGGTTTGAGCGCCGCACAGTGCCCAAAGTAATTATAGAGAGCGATGGACGTTTGGTTGTTGTCCGGCAATGCTTTCAAACAAGAGCCGACGATCTCATTGATCGTAAAATCGGTGGGGTTATTCAAAAGCATACAGTCGTTGACTTTCATACGTCCGTCCGTGATGGTACCCGTTTTGTCAAGGCACAGGACATTGACGCGCGCCAGCATTTCCAAAGAATAGAGGTCCTGGACCAACGTATTTTGGGTCATCAGTCGGATGATACCGAGGGTGAGGGCGATGCTGGTCAAAAGCAGCATCCCGGAAGGGATCATACCGATCACGATGGAAACGGTACGCTGAATGGTATCGTTCAGTTTTGTAATATTCTCGTTCGGCACATAGTTGTTATAGTTGACGAAAAACATACCTGCCGCGACGGGAATGATCAAAAGGCCGATGATGCGAATGATCAATTTTGTTGAGCGCATCAATTCCGAGTTCGGTTTTTTATATTTTTTTGCCTTTGCCGAGAGAGAGTTGAGATAGGTATTTTTACCGACCTTGTCGGCTCTGGCGCGGCAGGAGCCGCTGGATATGAAACTTCCGGCATAGAGCATATCGCCGGGCTCTTTTTTTACGGGTACGGATTCACCGGTTAAGAGTGCCTCGTTGACTTCGACGGTGCCTTCGGCGACGATGCAGTCGGCTGGGATCTGATTTCCGAGCGAAAGTTCCAAAATGTCGTCGAGAACGATATCTTTGGCATGGATCTCGGTAAGTTCGCCGTCGCGCACGACGGTTGTCGTGGGAACGGTCAAGAGAGAGAGTTTATCAATCTTGCGCTTAGCAATGATTTCGGTAACGACGCTGAAACCGAGGTTGAGCGCAAAAATTACGACGAACAGAAATTGGGAAGGGGACGCTTCGGAATACACCAGCGCAACGGCCGCTAGGACGCAGAGCAAGTTAAAGAACGTGAAGATATTCCCCATAAAGATGCTTGCATACGATTTGGAATACTTTTGATTCGTATCGTTAAACAGAAATTGCGAAAACCTTTCGTCTACCTGTGAAGAGGAGAGGCCTGTTTTGACGTCGGGGTGAAACCTGCGCACCTTTGAATATTGCGGCACTTCCGTTTTTTTCTTGCGGAACTGTTTTTTGATCGCTGCGTAATTGACGGGTTCGGCGCTTTTTTCCTGCTCAGCGGCATCGTTTTTTAATTTTTCGATGACATAATCGGAAACGCTCTGCATCGGAGCCTGAGCGGGCGAGGTTTTTGTCTCTCCGCCGACTTTGCCGTCGCGCGCGGAAACTTTGCTTGCGGCAATTTCATCCTCTCTGGCTTTTTCAACGGAGGACCGAGGCGTCCTTTTTCGAGACAAAGCGGTTTTACGATGTTGATTCTCGGTTTCCCGGCTTTCCGGCGAGGGTGCGTTCGGATCGTCCGAAAAGCTGTTTTCCAACGGCGCTGAACTTGTCGAATCTAACTCCGATTCGGAAGTTTTCCTGCGGCGGCGGGATGTTTTTTTTATGGATTGAATTTCGTTTTCGTTTTCGTTCATATTTTCTCCCTGTAAAAAGTAAAAATATTCTACTGTTTCAGTATACCATAAAAAAACCGGAGATACAAATGTTTTGTCTTTTTTTACAGAAGAAACTGTAAAATAAAAATGAGCAAATTTTGGATATCGGCAGCGAATTTATTGCAAAAAGAAGAAAATTGTTTTAAAATATTAAAGTAGTATATGAAAAAACGGAGGCAAAAATACCATGATCGACATCAATTTTCTGCGCAGCAATCCGGACGCGGTACGGGAGAATATCAAAAAGAAATTTCAGGATAAAAAGCTTTCATTGGTAGACGAAGTGCTGGAATTGGACAGCAAACGCCGCGAATTGCAGAAGGAAGGGGACTCGTGCAGATCAATCCGCAACACGCTGAGCGCAAAGATCGGCAAGCTGATGAAAGAGAAGAATACAGAAGAGGCAAACAAAGTCAAGGCAGAAGTCGTCGAAAACAACGAACGGATTGCACAGATCGAAAAAGAGACGGAAGAGATCGCCGTAAAATTGAAACAGGATATGATGTCGATCCCGAACATGATAGCGGACGAAGTGCCGATCGGCAAAGATGATTCGGAGAACGTGGAGAGAAAGCGCTTTTTGGAACCGAAAGAAAAGCCTTTTGAAGTGCCGTATCACGTCGATATTTTGGAAAAACTCGGCTGCATCGATCTGGACAGCGCGCGCAGAACGAGTGGACAGGGGTTCTATTATTTGATAGGCGATATTGCGCGGCTGCATTCGGCAGTATTGACCTATGCCCGTGATTTTATGATCGATAAAGGATTTACGTATGTGATTCCACCCTTCATGATTCGGAGCGAAGTAGTATCTGGCGTCATGTCGTTTGAAGAAATGGACGGCATGATGTATAAGATCGAAGGGGAAGATCTGTATCTGATCGGAACGAGCGAACATTCCATGATCGGCCGCTTCATGAATACGGTATTGGACGAAAAAGAATTGCCTTTGACGCTGACGAGTTATTCTCCCTGTTTCAGGAAGGAAAAGGGCGCGCACGGAATAGAAGAGCGCGGGATCTATCGCATTCACCAGTTTGAAAAGCAGGAAATGATCGTGATCTGCAAGCCGGAATAAAGGTGTGAATGGTTTGAACACTTGTATTCGTATACGGTGGAGCTGTTTGTATCCATGCAGATCCCTGTCCGCACGCTGGAATGCTGCTCGGGGGATTTGGCAGATCTCAAATACAGGAGCATCGATGTAGAGGCGTGGAGCCCCCGTCAAAAGAAGTATTTCGAAGTGGGAAGCTGCTCCAATTTGACGGATGCGCAGGCGCGCAGGCTGGGGATCCGGTATAAAACGGAAAAAGGAAACGCATATGCGCATACGCTGAACAATACGGTGGTTGCGCCTCCGAGAATGCTGATCGCACTGCTGGAAAACCATTTGAACGAAGACGGCAGCGTGACGATCCCGGAAGTTTTGCGCAAATATATGGGTGGAAAAGAAGTAATTCTTCCAAAAAAGTAAGATGCAAGTGGAAACACAAAAAATAAAACGGAATACGGATGAAAATAAGCCGCGCCCCCTTTGGCAATGCCGAAAGGGGGCGCGGCTATACTGTACAGCGTATATCGGCGCATCGGGCAAACATTTTTGCGGAGTGCGCCGATTTTTTTTGTAGGTATTAAAACATTTCATCGTGAAATGCGCCCAAAAGCTTCTTGTTTTCATGCTTTGCAATAAAAAGCGGAAAACGGGGCAAAGGTAAAAAGTTTTTGAAAACGAGAGAGGGGCAAATCCTTAAAAAGAAGGAATAAAAGGGAGATAGGCGATGATTCTGACGTCTTTATTCTTGCTTAGAATCGGTGAGAATAGGCCGTATTATATAGCCGAAAAAGGGCTGTCAGAGTACGAGGCGAGCGCAGGGGCAAAAAATTTGTTATATTTTTAAAAATATGCTATAAAAACAGAAAAAAAGTTCAAAAAAGTGAAAAAAAGAATAAAAGATGGATATTGACAAGGATAGGGCGCTATGCTAAACTCAATGTAGCGAGAAGGAGGAAGAAAAAAGGTGGTTACGGCAAGAGACAGAAAAATTCTGCGCGATTTGGCCAAACGGCAGGCGGATCTGGCACGGGAAGACAGGAATAAATCGCTGCGAACGCTGTGGAAAGAGCACAATGCATATCGGGGCAGCCGTCCGATGGTAACGGTGGAAACGGATACCCTCGCGCAGGATCTGCTGCCGCAAAAGATGCTTTGTGAAACGGAAATCGCGCGGCAGATCGAATACAATTTACTTTTAAAACAGATCAATTACGTCGTATTCAAAGACGACAGCGTGTTGCCGCCGTATTATCCCGTCCGGCATTATACCTATATAAGGCCGTTCGGTTTGGATGTAAAAGTAACGAGGACGGAAGGAGTCGGGCATCATTTTGAGCCGCAAATCGAAGATCTTGGCAAAGATTTTTCTTTATTGAACAAATCGACCTTTCACTGCCGGGACGATCTTCAAGAAGAGCATATCCGCTTTGCCAAAGACGCATTCGGCGATATACTTCCGGTGAAGTATGAAGGCATATCGCTCTGTTGCAGTCTGACGCAGGATCTGGTGCATTTGATGGGAATGGAAAATATGTTTTATTCCATGTACGATTATCCCGAGCTGTTTCAGGAAATGATGGGAATGCTGTCCGATGATTACATAGCGTATTTTCAGTATTTATCGGAGCGCAATCTGATTTTGCCGACCAACGAAGGGGAGAGAGTCGGGCAAGGCACCTATGCGTTCAATGATCTTTTGCCGAAGGACAAACAAAAGTATACGCCGAAGGACGTATGGGGCTATATGGACAGCCAGGAGACGGTCGGCGTATCGGAAGAGATGTTTGAGAAACTTATCTATCCTTATTATAAAAAGGTAGCTTCGGAATTCGGGCTGTTGTCTTACGGCTGCTGTGAACCGGTGCATCCGATCTGGGATTCGTGTATTCGGCATTTTTCCAATTTACGGAGGGTGTCGATATCGCCATGGTGCGACGAGCGATTCATGGGCGAGAAGCTGAGCCGCAGCGGTATCATCTATCACAGAAAGCCGGATCCGACCATTTTGGGTGTGGGCGCGGCATTGGACGAAGACAGGCTCAGAAAGCATATCAAAAGCACCGTAGACAGTGCGAAGGGCTGTAAAATTGAATTTTCACAGCGCGACGTCTATACGGTGAACAAAGACGAGCGCAAAGTTGCCCGTTATGTGGAGATCGTACGCGAAGAAAGCGAGGAGGCCTACGGGAAATAGAGATGGCGGACAGGGAAATTTGGCTTGAAATGGACATATATTGGTTTGACAGGGAAGAAAATACGCCGAAGCGGTATTTTGATCGGGTAGAGACGGTATTTTTGAAAAATCCGCAAGCGCGCAAAGGAGTCAGCCTGTGCGTGGGGTGGCTTCGCGACAGTGTTTTGTATTTCCACGGAGACATGAAGGAAGAGATCCCGACCTGTCAGGCACCCACGTACAAATATTGGGATTATCAGCGGTTGAAGGACTGTGTGGATTCGCTGAAAGCGGAAGCGCAAAAGCGCAGCATTTCCGACTTTCATGTCGTCATACAGTTCATCGGCGGCGAAACGATGTATTACGAGGCGGAAAAGACTTGTGAAGGCTGGTGCGGCAGAACGGAAGAATTGGAGCAGCGAGCGAATTACAATATTCGAGGAAAGTGGTTTGCGGCTCATCCGGAAATCGATCGCATCAAATACGGAGTGCCGTATTTAGGTTCCGCGGTCCATACGGATGGCGGCGATGTAAAGTTTTACGAATATTTTGCGCAAAAGCTGATTTCGATGACTGCGGCGTGCGATCTGGACGGAGCGGTTTTCCGCGATCATTTCTTTACGCCTTCCTATATCCGCGGCAATCGAAACCGATTCATGTCGGCGAGAGCGATACGGGAAAATACGGAGACTTTTCTTTCCTTTTTCGGTTTAATAAAAAAGATGAACCCGAACTTTATCACGATCGGATACAATTCGGGCTCATCGCCGGTGGAAGAATTGCGTTCGCACGGCTTTGATTTGGAGCGGATATGCGAGAGCGGTTTTCTGGACGTGTTTATCGTGCAGACGTGGGCGTCGGCATGGCAGGACTATTGGCCGGCGCATTCCATGGGATTTACGTTTCAGCTTCAATATGTTTTGGCGACCTTGGCATTTGTCAAAAAGAGCAAGTGCAACGTACTGTTTGTGATAGAGACTTTCGACGCATGGGAACCTTGGGACAGTATTCATCAATATCGCAGCAAGGTACAGTGGGAGATCTGGGCGTACAGTCATGCGGAGCTCAAAACGCCCGAGGGGAGCATACGCTGCGCGGGCTGTTACATATCGTGGATGAATCACGGATATGACCTGATCGACCGCGAGAGCATAGACTGCATTACGGATTTTCTGGAATATTGCAATAAAAGCATACAAAAAAACCCGACGAATCGCGGGTGTTGTATCGTGTATGACCGGACGGCGACCATTGATCTGATCAACAGTTCGGGCTTGGAGAGTTACAGCAACGGAGAGGAATTTGACGATTGGTGCGCTCTCGTGCAAAAATACGGAGCGAGCATTTTTTCGATCACCCGAGCGGAATGGCTGAAAGATATCGATGCAGACTTTTTGATCGTACCGCCTCAGTCCTCCGACGCCGCGATCATGAAAAAAATCGACAAAGGGGTCCCCGTTCTGTTCATGGGCAGGGCAACGCTGATCCCGCAGGGGATTCAGGATCGTTTTAAGCTCAAGGTTACGAGTCCGAAAGTATCGGAAAAGGCGCAAAACGTTGTCTATTTTGATAAAGATTTTTCCGATCTGGTGAATGCGGAAGGCTGCAAGAGTACGATTCGCGTACATACCATGCTGCAGAGCGAAAAGATCAAGTCAAAAATTTGGAAGGAAAAATACGCCGTATTTTCCAAGGCATACGATGCGGACGTATATTTTTGGGAGACGCCGGAATGGGGCACCAAATATGATCTTCATTTGTTTCCCAATTCTTTCGGCGATCCGGAACCGTTTTACTGCATAGCGGAAGAGATCCGAAAAGTATTTTCCCGAAGGGGTCTGCCGGTATTGGCGCAGGAAGATTACAGGAGACCCGTCAACTTTTTATGGGTATCCTACGCGGCGGCGGGGAATGCCGCGATGGCGGCAAATTTAGAGACAGGCCTTACCGGAAACAGTCAGTTTGCCGTCCACGCGCAATTAAAGGGCGCAGTGCAGAACGTTGCGGAGGGTTTTATCGCTCCGACGATTTTAAGACAGGATCCCGACGGCGTATTTATCGCTCTGGCAGGGCATAAAGCGGGGATTGTGACGTTTGAAAAGCAAGAAACAAAAAGGGAAGGGCGGCAAACCGGATACGGAAGGCCGAACGGAAAGAAAAGTTCAAAGGCGTTTCGTGCTTCCGCGAATGATCAATCTCGGATCGATGAGAATGTTTGAAATTTGCTGTTTGTTTTCGATATAATTCAGAAGAAGGGTAGCGGCGGTGTGTCCGATGCCGAAGAAGTCCTGATCGATGGTAGTAAGACGGTAGCTGCTGCTGGCGGCCTGTAAAATATTGTCGTAACCGGTAACGGAGACGTCTTCCGGGATTTTAAAATGCATGGCGCGGAGCTGTTTGATGCAGTGGAGCGCGATCAGGTCGTTGCAGCAAACCAAAGCGGTGGGATGGTTCTCTTTTTTGAAGATTTTGACCAAAGAAGAATCGATATCGGAAAAATCGGAATATTGGGAAGTGATCGGATCTTTGATGTAGAGGACCGAATCCTTATTGATCGGCAAGTTGGCATATCGCAGCGCTTCGTGGAAACCGCGGATGCGGTCTTGCAGAGGCTGCAGGACGCCCGCGTTTATGTAGCAGATGTTTTTGTGTCCGTACCGGATGAGGTGTTCGGTAACCAGCCGCGCGCCCATATAGTTGTTGGAAGAGACAAAATTGCAGTAATTTTTCAGCGGGTTGCGGTCGATGAAGACGATCGGAAATTTTTTAATGACGAGATCTTGCAGGAACATGATATTTTTTTCTTTTTCCTGTTCGGTGGGAAAGATCAAAATACCCCGCGTGCCTTTTTCGATGGATGAGAGGACAGCTTCGTGTTCCACGTCGGGATTTCCGTTTGTAATTTTCATGGAAATATAGAGATTATTTTTTTCAATGACGCAATTTGCGCCTTCAATGATGCTCATCAGTTCATTGACGGAGTTATAACAGATGAAAGTGATAAAATTTTTTTCTGCGGAAGAAGGCATAGGAATATCGGCCAGGTAGGAGCCGGATCCGGCGCGCCTGAAAATGATGTTTTCGTCTTTCAGCTTTTGCATGGCAGTTTGAACGGTGATGCGGCTCACTCCGTAAATTTTTTCGTATTCTTTTTCGGTCGGGAGCTTGTCTCCGCTTTTCAGGATTCCGTTTTTTATCTGTTTTTTTATGTCTTTTATAATAATTTCATATTTTTTCATTGGTAAATTTCCTCAATTTTTATGGACAAATTTCCTCAAACTGTATTATAGACGAAAAGGAAAAGAAAGGCAAGTATTTGATATGAAGTTTAAAAATATGTTATGTTTTTAAAAAAAATATAAAAAAAACAGAAGAAAAAATTAAAAATGGATATTGACGAGTGAAAAAAGTTATTATAAAATTAAACCAAGATTAAGAGGTGAGGTAATAGGATGCTTAAAATCAAAAGTAAGAAAAGAAAGTTTGTTATGATACTTTCTTTGCTGCTGACTTTGTTGCTTTTTAGCGGAATAGGAACAGTTTTAGCAGAAACGGAAAGCGGGGGAGATATTACCAGCATAGAAGGTGCGGGTGCAGACTGTTTTACTTCACAAGCGGGCTCGGCAGAGATCGAGAAAAACGATACAAATACGGGTATATCCGTAAAGAGCTCTTCGGAAAATCTTTTGCTGGGATATAAAAAGACCACAAAATTTTCGGATTTGAAGTTTAGTTTGGCGTTGAACTCTGCGGAAAATGCAAATTTAAAGATCTATATCAATATTTCGGATGCAGAAAACATCAAGGCGCAAAATTATTTGCGGATCGCTTTTGATACATTTGCAGATGAAAAATTTACGGCGAATCTGGAATATGTATCGTCGGCAGGGGAAGTTTCGGAAACGATGGAATATACCAAATGTTCGTTTTTGAAAAACTCCTTAGATCAAAAGGACGATACGCAGACATCTTTGGAGACGGGGAGAAACGGGATACAGGCAGCGATCGGTACTTCGCAGAAATATGCGAACAACATACCCGGCGTAATGGACGGAAGTTTGGTAGACTTTTTATTTTTCCGCAGCAATAAATCGATGATCTTGGACGAGGATTACGAAATTTTGGCGGAGAGTTGCGCTAATATGTTGGAAAAAGTAAAGACGTTGCAGAGCGCGCCGGCATATTTGAGTTTGGAGATCGTCAATCCGGACAAAACAGAAACGGCTATCACTCTGTATCAGTTCGGAGAGAGTTTATTTTACGATTATGATCAGGTCCCTTCGGCCTATGCCGCTACGGAAGAATCGGTCGCTTATTCCAAGATCAGCATCAACTGGGATGTGAAAGATTACGCAAACTATGACTATGAAGGGTATGTGCTGGAGCGTTTCAAGGGGGATGATTCCAATCTGGAAAAAAGCGTTACCTATAAAACCAAGGCGACGTCTTATTACAGTGATTCGAAGCTGACGCAGAATACAGATTATATTTATCGGATCACGGCTTACAGAGGGCTGTCCGATCCGGTGGCGGTAAAAGTGTTTCAATATGCAGATTTTAAAGTGCGGACGAAGGACGGCAGCATTGTTCCTTATATTTTAGGGTTTGTTGGATTTGTGATCGTTTTCTCTGCCTTCACCTTTGTCTATGTCAATTGGAATGACATCAAAGAGAAGATAAAAAAGAGAAAAGAAGCGAACAAGAAAGATGGTTCTGTACAAAATCCGGAATAAATAATTTCATCAAAATATCGATGAAAGACTTATGAAACGGCAAGATCGTCAAAAAAAGGGAGCTCCCTTTTTTCGCAATTTTATTGCGAAAAATCCATTTGACGGTAAAATAAATTTTAAAAGGAGAGGAAGATGAGCAAAGTTAGGAAGACATTCTTATTTGGTTTGGTTTTCTTATTGGCCGCATCGTTTGTGCTTCTTGCTGCGACGTTCATGATGAACGATACGAAAGTGCACGCATTGGACTACGACGAGACAAAAGCCGAAACGACCATCAAAGTGGAATTTTACATTCCTGAAGAGGCGCAAGTGGGCGGTTCGCTGCCTGCCGGTACGGTTATTAACAGAGGTATCAGCTTTTTTAACTGGATCGGAGACGGTAACCAGGGATTGAAGCCCGGATACAAACTTGCTTATGACGTGTATTCTCCCACGCCCATACCCGGTTTAGGTTTCTTTGGAGGCGCTGAACAGGGCGGCGAATGGCGTTCATGGGATTTACGTTTTACGGAAGAAGTAGACCAAAACGGTATTAGTGCGCAATCGCATGCGGACATGACCGATTATATCGGAAACGGCTGGTATTCCAGAGAGATCGAATTCGGTCAGTTTTTGACGGTCGACAACGGCGGATTGGCTAGCTCGCACTGGGTAACCATGCTGGAAGCGAAATCGCCGATTCCCTATGAAAAACTTACGGTCTATATCAAAAATGCAAGAATTTTGGATGAAAACGGCGGTATCGTAAACTATTGCTTCTTCAAGGGTACGACCGATACGGCTTACTCGATCAGCATTTACAACTTCCCCACAAAATTGAGCGAATGTGCGGATCCGGAAGACAACTATATGTATGCTCCTCCGGAAGGGGATCCTGCTACGTCCATTGTAACGGAAGGTACGGAAGAAAACGTACGGAGAATCAAGACGACGGCAGAATACGTGGAAAACGTTGCTCCGGCAACTTTGAGTTTCCCCAGCCCCGTGCAAGGCATCAACCGTGATTTGAATTTGAGTGAAATCACCGATCTGGACGGTGCAACGCTTACGGAAGCGAAGGTATATACGCTGGGCGAGAACGATGTAATCGGAGAAGAGATCGCCGTCAATAATTTTGTTGTCAATTTTTCCGCGATGGGTAAATACCGAGTGGAACTTAAAGCAATGAAGGGCGATTTGGAAACAAACGCGGTGTTATATCTTTGGACGGTCGATCCTGCGGTTCCGTTTATTTTTGAAGCGGATACAGACGTGATCGCGCGACTGTATGAGGATAAATCAGAAATTACGTTGCCTGCGATTTCGGCATATTATAAGGATCAGCGTTTCCCGATCACGCCGGTGGTAACGTTCAACGATACGAACGTCGCGGTAACTTCGGTGGAAAGCGGATTTACTTTCACTCCTGCCGATTACGGCGATTATGTGGTGCAGTATACGTATACAGATCCTGACAATGCGGAAAAGACAGTCAGCGCAGCGCCGGTAACCATTCGCGTCGGCGTAATGAATATCGATATTTCCGGATTGGAACTTGCTGAAAAAGAAGACGGAACATTGTACGGCGTAGGGGAGATCGGAACGGCATACGATTTGTCGAAGGTCGTGTTTACCGATCCTGTAAACGGCGTAACGGAATATACCGTTAAGATCAGCAAGGGCGGCGTACCTGTAACGGAAGGTCTGACCGGTACAAGCAGTGCCGATTATGCATTCCTGACTGACGTGCCCGGCGAATATACGATGAAATTTTCAGCGGTGAACTTCATGGGTGAGACGATACCCCAAGAACTTACGCTCAATATTTCCGCGATCGAGGGCATGGTCACGAAATTGAAACTGTACGTTCCGGAAGAACTGCGTGAGGAAGGCATTCGTAAAACGGCGGAGATACGCGTATTCACGTGGTTGGAAGGCCCTGCGATCGGTGCGAGAGATACGATCAATTATTCGATCTATATGCCGGATCCGATTCCGGGTGTAGGTATGATCGACTTCCTCGGTGACGGCAACGGTGTTGCAGGATGGGGCAAATTCTCGGCGACCGGCAGCGGTTTGACCGGAAACGAAAAGGACGTTGAAGGAATTCCTTTTACCGCAACGGCGGACTTGACCGAAAAATTGCAGGATGCGGACGGCAATTCAGGTTGGTATGCTCGTTCCGTTCCGGTACCCACTTGCTATACGGGCGTCGGCGCGATGTGCGACATGGTTTTGTATGTCGATACGACGGCGGCTGTCGGCGAATATATCGAAGTGTATTTGCGCGATATTTATTTTGAAAGCGACGACGGAATCGTAAATGTATATTATAACGGTATGCAGACAACGCAGGCTCCTTCGATATTTGCGGCGAACAATCCTCCTACACCGGGCGGCTATGCGCTTGCTACTTCCTTAGATGGAACGCAAAATAACGCAATCAAGGTTGAAATTTCCGTTCCGGAAACGCACCGTGCGGCCGATACGGCAAAAGAGTTGACGATCCGTCTCTTCGGCTGGCAGCAAAAGGCAATCCCCGGAAAAGGAACGTTCTCTTTCGATATTAAAATGGATTCTCCTATAGCCGGTGTCGGATATGCGAATGCGTATGGCGATAATACATCTTCGATCGGTTGGAATGCTTTGCTGACCGGAAGTGAAACAGATACAGACGGCGTTGCGCTTGCTACGGATGCAGATCTTAGCGACAAGTTGTCCGATTGGTACACCCGCGAGATTCCGTACGACAGCGGCTCTGCGACACAGGGTATTGCGGATATCTTTATCGTGGTCAAGACGAGCGCAGCGGTGGGCGAGAAAATAACGATTTATCTCGACAATATTAAATTTATAGCAGAAGACGACACTGCGACCGTGTATTTTGCGGGCGGCAGCACCGAACCTGCGTTGTCGTCATCTATTACCGCATCGAATATTGATGCAAGTTCGCTCCCTGAACCGGATAATTATGCGGTTGAAGGCGCGGCGTACTATGCGGACGGCCCGATGCTGTACAAACGCGCGTTGCCCGAAAACAATGAAATCGAATGCTCGCAGCCGTACACGTTCAGCGATAATCTTGCTTACGATTACAATGATCGCGAATTCGTCGATTATACGCTCAGCATCATCGGCCCCGATTACAATGCGGTCGAAGTGAACGGCAAGACGTTTACGCCGACAAAGCGCGGAAATTACATGGTAACGATTACGGCTTCCAACGAAAACGGTACGTTGAAGCAGATGTTTACGATTACGGCGATCGATGACGTAGCTCCGGTTATCGGTGAAATGACTTTGCCGAAAGATGCTACGGTAGGGAAAGGAGTTACGTTGACGCCTCCTCCCGTTACGGACAATGCTTCTGCGGCAGAAGATATTATCGTTCGTCTTACGGTTTTGGATCCGGACAATAACACGGTAACGCTGGAAGACAACAAATTTACGCCGAAAAAAGCCGGAGAGTATACGATCAAGGTAATAGCGATCGATGAAGCGAACAATGCAAGCAACGGCGAGTTTAAGTTGACGGTGGCGGAGAAATCGACGTCCGGCGGCGATGGCGGCAGCGATACGCAGAAGGGCGGCGGATGCAGCGGCGTGGTTGGTTTGAATGCCGTATTGGTTCTCTCCTTGGTATGTGTAGCAGCTTTTGTTGTGGTAATCGGGAAAAAGACGATTAAAAACAAATAAGAGTGCAGAAAAAGTTCCCAGCCTTGCCGAAGGCAGGGCTGGGAAAAAAATTGTTAAAGCGGAGTTAGGAGGAGTATGAGCAACGATATCAGGACAGACGTAAATGAAACGAGTCAGACAGCCGAAGCGTCGATCGGTATGAATTCGACGAGTGCTCAGGCAGTAAAAAAAATGCGAAATAACAAGTTTTTTCGTGTTTTAAAGAATTGGCAATATTATGTTATGGTATTGCCTGCGGTCGTGCTGTTTTTCTTATTTTCATATATGGCGATGCCCGGAATCTTTTTGGCTTTTCAAAGATACACGATAACGGGCGGTTTGTTTCATAACGAGTGGATCGGTTTCGAAAACTTTATTGCGTTTTTTGAAGGACCCTATTTTTGGCGTTGTACGCGCAATACGTTCCTGATCAATATAACGAATTTGGTTTTCGGAACTTTTAGCAGTGTATTGTTTGCGCTTTTGTTGAATGAAATGAACAGTGCAAAAGGGAAAAAGATATATCAAAACATATTGTTCCTTCCTACATTTTTATCGGTATTGTTAGTTGCGAGGTTTTTGGACCTAATGCTGAACAATAACAGAGGCGTAATCAATGCATTATTTGAGAGCATGGGTTTTGCTCCCGTTATGTTTTATGATACGCCGGGACCTTGGGTCGGAATAATCGTATTTGCCTATATTTGGAAAGGCGTAGGATACAATTTGATTGTGTATTTGGCGGTTATTTCCGGTATTGACCGCGAGATCTATGAAGCGGCGGCGATCGACGGTGCCGGGCGCGGTTCTTGTATGATTAAGATCACTGTACCGCTTTTGTTGCCCACAATTATTATTTTGTCTTTGTTCAGTATCGGAAGAATTTTCTACGGTGATTTTCAGTTGATTCATGCCGTAATCGGTACGACAAACTATGCATTGATGGATTCTTTGGATATTATTGAAACGTATTTGTTCCGCTCCGTTACGAATGCGGGGGCAGGGTCGGCGCCGGATTACGGGACTGCCGCGGCAGTCAGTTTATTCCAGACACTTCTTGGATTTATAATGATTTTCGGTACAAACACGTTGGTGCGTCTGTACAACAAAGATTATTCTTTGTTCTAAGATGGGGGTGATTTGGAAGTATGGTAGAAAAGAATGATAAGGCTGTCAGATTAGAACAAGTCTTGTTACATTTGTTTTTTGTATTGGCGAGCATTTCAATCATTTATCCGATTTTGCTTACGTTTATCGCTTCAATCAGTACGGAGCAGTCGATTATTCAAAAAGGGTATTCCTTTTTCCCTTCTGGTTTTTCCGGTGCGGCATATAAATATTTGTTCGAAACGAACGATATTTTAAAAGCATATTGGGTAACGATTCGCGTTACGGTTATCGGCACGCCGATCAGTGTATTTTTGACATCAATGGCAGGATTTGCGCTTTCGTCCAAAAAAGTGTGGGGAAGGAATCAAATCGCATTGTATTTTTATATTCCTACGATCATCAGTACCGGTGTCGTTGCGTGGTATTATAATATAGCGTATGTATTGAAATTAAAAGATACGCTGGCGGTTTTAATTGTGCCGAGTCTGATCGGTGTATATAATATTTTCCTGGTTCGGAACTATTATAAAACCATTCCGGATTCACTTTCCGAATCGGCAGAGCTGGATGGGGCAAGCCCGTTCCAAATTTTCTTCAAGATCATGTTTCCGCTCGCGACGCCGATCACGGCAACGATCGTATTGTTTATCGCGTTGGGGTATTGGAACGACTGGTATTTGGCTACCTGGTTTATTCGGGAAGACGATTTATATCCTCTGCAATATTATTTATATATGCTACATACGCGCATCACTTCGGATGCCAGCTCGAGCCAAGGGAGCGGGACGGCAATTCCGATCAACACAGTATATTTGGCAACAATGTTTGTAACAATGGGACCGATCGTTTTGGTATACCCGTTTGTGCAGAAATTTTTCATAAAAGGCATTATTGTAGGGGCTGTAAAAGGTTAAATTAGGAGGTAAAGTATGAAGAAAAGATTTTTGTCATTGATTTTAGCCGGTGTAACCGGAATATCGTGCATGAGCTTTTTGTCTGCATGTAGCAGAGACGGCGGTGGCGGCGGCGGTACGACGCTAAAACCGATCGAAGTTGCGGAGCTTAGAGAAACCACGGTAAAGATCGCTTTTCGCGGTGAGGAAGCGAATGATGTCGATAACGTCGTAAAGGCGATCAATGCTGATCTGAAAAAAGACGGCAGACCGTATTCGGTTGAGTTTGAATTTGTTCCGGAAACGAACTACATAACCGATATTGAAAACATGACGAAAAACGAAGGGTTGGATGCAGCGTTTGTCTATATCGATGATTTTTCGAGTTTGTTGGCGCGCGGCACATTGATGAATGTTTCGCCGTATCTGGAACAATACGGTTCGGCGTTGAAGGCGACGATCAAAGATTATGCGTGGGATCAGGTCACGAATCCGAAAGACGGGAATATTTATGCGATTCCCAGAAACGTGCCGCTTGCGGATTACAAAGAAACGCTCGCCGTTCGTAAGGATTGGATGGATCAGGTTGGGATCACGGAGATCAATACGGTCGAAGACGTTACGGAATATTTTGCAGAAATCAGCAACACGGAAGGTATCGGTTTGGAGGGCGGCGTCAAGAAGGAAGGTTTCTGGGCGAACATGGGCGAACACAGCAATACGTTCGTTCTGCGTGAATATGCACCCGGTTATTATTTCCCGATCATTTATTATGCACAGCGGCCGCTTTATATCGACATAACGCAGCAAAACGCAAAGGGAAGTTACGACGTAAAGAATTTCTATGAATCGAGAGCGTTCATTCAATGGACGGAGACGGCAACCTCTTGGGTAGATGCCGGATATACGCCGGAAGACGGTGCAAGCTCCTTGACGGGCCATGATTATCGTTTCTATACGGGAATGGCAGGATGTCTTTGGAACGTTGTTTTGAAACAGGCGGAGCGTATCGATGAATTTATGGCACAGCAGCCGATAGGTTCTAGCGCAGCGCTGTATGATGTGTATTTGAACGAAGATGCGCCGAAATACGTTATGACGGGCGCGGACAATATGTTGGCGGTGCTCAGCTTCTCGAAAAATCCGAATGAAGCGATCGACTTCTTCAACTGGATCCGCGAATCGCAGGACAACTACGATCTGTTCTGCTATGGCGTAGAGGGTGAAAATTATTTTGCCGATGAAAAGACGATCCAGAACGAAGACGGCGAAGATGTTTTGGTGCATTATTTCTCCTATTCGACCGTTAAAGAAGTAAACGGCGAAGAGATCAAGGTGAATATTCCTGCGGATAAACGGTATGCGGTCAATTTCCCGAACTGGACGGTTACGGATATCAACATGACGCGTTGGTCGAAAAATTTGACAGATGAATATATCCTTTCGAGAATTTATTGGGAGAAAGATGATGAAAACGGCGAGCCGTTGAATTATGTTGTAAATCCTCTGATCGGTTTTGTTTTGGATGAAACGGTGCCTGCATTGAAAAACAATAAGGCAAACGTAATGGCGGCAATGACGCTTGCGGCGGAATTTGCGGACGGCCGTTCTGCTTTGGATGAAGAGGTCGGAAGCCCGGCTACAACGAAATATGCAAGGCTTTTGGCGGACTTAGAGGCGGCAAACATTGACGGACTGATCGCGGAAGTACAGAGACAAGTCGATGAATTTGTAGCGAAAAAGAACGCTGCATAGACAGTAATTCTAATCAAATAAAGAAGTTCGGTAAAGGCAGTAACAAACGAATGAACATTCTTCTTTGTTACTGCCTTTCAAAAATTATAAGCATTATAATCGCAGGCAAAACATGGAAAAGATTATATCGGTATGTAAGACCCATTTTGATATTGGATTTACAGGTTTATTTCCTGAGATCATGCAAGAATATAAAGACAAAATGCTGAAAGCCGTTATTAAGACATGTCAAGATACGGCATTTTTGGGAAAAGAAAAAAGTTTTAAATGGACTATGCCTGCCTGGCCTTTATTAAAAGTTTTAGAAATTGCGGATGCAAAAGATAAGGCGGAAGCGGAAAATTTGATCCGGCAGGGGCAGTTGCTTGCACACGCGCTTCCCTTTACTACGCATACGGAATTTTTAGGCGAGGCAGAATTAAATAGAGTATTTTTATTCAGCAAAGAATTTTGCGATCGATACGGGCTTTCTTATCCGATTTCGGCGAAGATGACGGATGTTCCCGGGCATACATGGCTGCTTCCTTCGCTATTAGCGAAAGCGGGCGTAAAGTTTATGCATATCGGCTGTAATCCGGGGAGTCATCCCGCGGATCTGCCTCCTGTCTTTTGGTGGGAAGGACCTGACGGCGGCAGGGTATTGACCATATATTCCAAGGGCAGTTACAGTACGGATCTTACGCCTCCCGAGTATTGGGAACTGCCCGTATGGATATGGCTGCGCGTGACGAACGACAATACGGGGCCGCAAACAGCCGCGGATGTGGAAAGGTACGAGCAGGTCGTAAAAAAACAGTACGGGAACGGCTGTTCCTTTTTGGTCGGAACGATGGATGATTTTTATCGCGAGATTTCAAAATACGACCTCACGTTTTTGCCCGTCGTCCGGCAGGACATAGCGGACAGCTGGATACACGGAATTATGTCTTATCCGAAGGAGACCGCGCTTCTGCGCAGAAACCGCAGGCTGTTGACGGCGACCGAAAAATATTATAACCTATTTTTGAAGACGGATGCAGAGATCCGCCGCCAAATTTACGACATTTACGATGCGTCTATTTTATACGGCGAGCATACGATGGGACTGAACGTCATAGTGGATTTAAATTATGACAGACGCTACGACAAAGAGAGTTTTCAAACGATGCGCAGACAGGAAAATTACCTCCGTATGGAAGCGTCCTGGCAGGAACAGCGCGACCGTTGTTCCTATGCCGTCGCCGAAACGCAGAAGTTGTACGAGCGTATTCGCGGAGACGGTAAGAACTGTTTCAATCCGTCGGCTATATCCTTCGACGGCGTTGTCGCCGTTGAAGAGAATACGGCATTAAATCGGGAGAAGCAATGCGCTCGCATCGGTGATCGTCTGTATTCGCAGGTAAAAATTCCCGGTCTGCGGACCGTTTCTGAGCGCGCGTTTAAAAAGCCGGACGTTTCAAACGTAGCGGACTATGGCATGTATTATGAAATCAAAAGCGATGCGGCATATGTTCGCATATCAAAGACGAGCGGAACAGTGATCGAATACTATGACACGGCGACAAAAAAGAACTATGCGCTTGCGGCCGGATATTACCAGTACGACGTATGCAATTACGAAGAGATCTGTGAGTATTTGCGCGAATATGCCTATTATTTTTACGATTGGGTCGTAACGGCGCACGGGCGGATGGCATATCCCGATAAATTTGAGCATTTTACGGATATCGCGCAAGCTGTCAGCGTACGGGAGTACAACGGCGGAGTGGAGGTCGTCTTTCAGCCGAAAGATCCGTTTAGCTATGAAGAATACGGCAACGCCAAGTCGATATGCGTTTTTTATGCGCTGTTCGGAAACCGCCTGCGGATCCAGGTGAAGCTGTCCGAGAAACAGGCGACCCCCATGGTTGAGGCGCTCCATTACGTATTTGATTTCAATTTTCAAAACCCGACGTACAAGATCAACAAAGTGGGGTCGATCGTCGATCCGGAGAGCGACATTGCGGTCGGAGGAAACAATATCCTGTACTGCATGGAAAATTATGTGGACATATCGGACGGAGAGAACGCGCTCGCATTGCTGTCGCACGATGCTCCGCTCTTTTCGATCGGAGAACAGACTTTGTATAAATTTTCACCGATTTATAAAAAGCGCAGGGATTGCAAGATTTATGTGAATTTGGCAAATACGATGTGGGGGACAAACTTTCCGCAGTGGATAGAAGGCGATTTCAACTTTACTTTTGATTTGCTGCCGCATGCCGCTTCGAAATCGGTTTTGGATAAGATCGAAAATTTGATTTCGCCGCCCATTTTTGCGGAAGGCGGGAAAGATCGGTATGCGATCAAACTTGCGGGGGCGGAATTGATCGACATCAAGAGCGCAGGAGACGAATCTTTTCTTTTAAGGATAAAGAGAAAGGAAAACACTTCGGGAAAGGTTGTACTCAGCGGCCAATTTGCCGATGCGGTTTTAACGGAATGCGATCTGTTTGAACGAAAACTTTTTGTTGTCGGAAAGAACTGTAAATCAGTCAAATTAAATTTTCAAGCAAATGAAACCAAGACGATTTTGCTTGAAAAAGCGGAGGAAAGATGAAAAAAATTATTTCACTTATCATGGCGTTGCTTATTTTAATAAGCGGAACGGCAATTTTGAGCGCATGCAATACTAAGCCGACGACATCCGATACGCCGCCCGACGGCGGGAAAGATGAGACGGGAAACGAAAAGGTGGAATTGCTGTTTTTGATGGACGAAGGAATTTCCGGAAAAGGTTTGACGACAAAATATAAGGACGATCTGGATCAAATGGATGAATATTTTTCCAACATGATCGAGGCGGTAGAGCCCTTAACGGAAAAATATGACGTATCGTTTTTAATTTATCCGAATTGGCATTATTCGGAAAACGGCTATGGCGGAGACGCATCCAATCCGTTAAACCGCATATCCAATGAATTGAAGCATACGTTGCAATATTTCAGCAATACGCAGTACGGGATTTATCTGGAAGCGTATTCATCCGGCGTATATACGAATCAAAACGGAGAGCTCGGGAATTTGCCGCTGGTTCCGCTACATTACGGCGATACGGAAACGGTAAAGAGTTTGCCGCTGGATATGGAAGCCCTAGACGCTTTGATGCAGGCATATCCGTCGGTGCGCGGCGTGCGGTTTCATGAATTGATCGGATCCAACATTCAGGCGGGAAACGGACACGGATTTGAAGTGGATGTGGATACGATCTATGCCATTGCGGACGTTGTGGAGAAAAACAATAAAACGTTGGTGTGGGGAGATCATTCCTGGACGCTCGTTTACAACGACTACACGCAGGAATGGTGGCAGGAAGTGATTGAAAAAGTATCGGAGCAGTTGGGTGAAAATCTGATCATCAATTTCAACAACAACAGTCGCTATGTTTTGAATTCCATCAAGTTAAAGGACATTATGGACGACGGCAAATACGGCAGACGTTGGGGACTGAGCAATCAGAGCTGGTTTTGGTCCGAGGCGGAAGTGGTCATGGGCAACGATTGGTATGAAGATTCCGAAATCGATATGCCGGCAGAATTATCCGCGGTCTTTACGCTGGACGCGATCAATCGCGGAGCGTCGATGGTGCAGTTTGAGCCCGTCGGATATTTCTTTAACTGCAATTATTCGGGCGAAAGCGCTCCGGATCAAACGGGATATAACGAAGGTATCTCTGATTTTACGGCTACTTTAAAATTCGATAAGGTAAAAGAATTTCTTTTGGCGGACAATTATGACAATTTCCCCAGTTTGACGGTTGCGGATTATTATGCGTCTTCCGAAAGCAGTCTAAACAATAACTTAGAGCTTCAAAAGCCTAAAAAATATTATCAGACGACGATCGGCGTATTCGGAGAAACAGATACGGAATATTTTAACAAATACAGTTCGGATGCCGATCAGACATATACTTATGAAACGCCGTATTTCCGTGAAAGGGTCACGGATGGAGCCGATAAGATCATGCGCATCAATTTGTCTTACAATCAGTTCGATCAGTACTTGGTGAAAAAGACAGTGAACGGCAATGCCGTAGCGCAAATTTATTCGGACACGAATGCACTGATATACGAAAACGCGCAGATGTTTGCCGACAACACAGACGGAACGTTTGTGGACGCGGTGGCGATCAATCTGGTTTCCGAGTTAGGGTTTGACGGAGACAGCGATGAGATCGTTGTATTCCGCAAGGCCGGTTCGGTCATAACGCCTACCGTATATAAATTGCGTAAGGTTTCAAACGTCAATGTGCGGAAAGCATTTGCGTACGAACCCAACGATGCGTTGACGGAGACGTTTCGGCAGGAATACGGCACCGATTTTACGACGGATACGTTTGTGGATGTTTTGGGAATCCGAACAAGGAATGCAAGGCTTTTGAACGGAACGAGACCGCTCGATTCCGTAATCGTGATCACAAAACAGGCGGATAAGCTTGTATTGAACGGCGCGGTCGGCGACTATTCCGTACAGCAGGCGGAAATTCCGCTGCCGGAAAATTTTGTCGGCGCTTTTGCGTGCGATGTGAATCTGGACTGTGTCGATGAAATAGCGATCGTGCACGGCAGTTCCATAAAATTTTATTATTTCGAAGGATCGGAGATCTATAATACCGGAACAACTCTGGAAACGGGAATAGAAAATATTCAATATGCGGAGTCCTTCCGTAAGACGACTTCCTATATAGCGTTATAGCGGCAAGCTCTGAGGCGGACGGTGAGGAATATGGAAAAAAAGATCATTACTGTTTTTAAAACGCATTTTGATATAGGATTTACGGAGCTGGCCAGGGAATTGATGAAGCGGTACAGCGGCAAAATGCTCCGCGATATTCTGGTTACTTGTAGGAGCACATCCGATCGCGGAGATAAGAAGTTTATATGGACTTTTGCCGCCTGGGTGTTTTTGCAGACGCTGGCAAACGCAGAAGAAAAGGATCGGAAAGAAGCTATTGAGCTTATCAAAAACGGCCAAATGAAGATTCACGCGCTTCCTTTTACGATGCATACGGAATTTTTGGGGCTGGAAGAGTTGAACAGGGTATGCAATTACGCAAAGAAAGCGAAAGAGCGCTACGGAATTGAAATGCCGATCGCGGCAAAGATGACGGACGTACCCGGCCATACGCATATTTTGCCTACAATTTTGGCGAATGCAGGCGTTAAATTCTTGCATTTGGGGGTAAACTCCGCAAGTAAGCCGGTGGATCTACCGTTGCTGTTTTGGTGGGAAGGTCCCGACGGTTCTCGCGTTCTGACATTTTACAACAAAGGCGGTTACGGCAGCGACCTGATGCCGCCGAAAGACTGGGAATTTCCGGTCTGGCTGGCTCTGGTTCAGTCAAACGACAATATCGGGCCGCAATCTCCCGAAATCGTGGAAAATCTTGAAAAGAAAATCCATGCCGTTTTACCGGATACAAAGATGGTGGTTGGAACGATGGATGACTTTTATCGGGAAATTTCGCGCTGCGATTTGAGTCGTCTGCCCGTGATCAGGTCAGATTTTGCAGATACGTGGATTCATGGCGTAGGCTCTTATCCGAAGGAAGTCGCGTCGCTGCGAAGGAACAGAAACAGAGTCTGCGCCCTGCAGACGCTGGCTTCTTTAAAGGGGCTGGACGTGCGCGACATCGTCGAAGAGATCTATGAAAATGCAATTTTATTCGGAGAGCACACGTGGGGGCTGGACGTGAAAACGACGCTGGGGTATGCGCGCAGTTACGATAAACAAAGTTTCTTAAAAGAGCGCGCAAGCTTTGATTCGTATAAGCGGATTGAGGAGTCTTGGGAAGAACAGCGTTCTCGTGCAAAGGCGGCCGTTTCTTTGACCGATCGGTTACAGGATCTCGTGGAAGGGGCGTTTCTTGAAAAAAATTCTGACTGTATATCCGTTTTCAATCCCGAAGCGGCCGAAAAAGACGGATTTGTGGACGTAAGCGGATGTGTGCCGCAGGGCAGAGGATTGTCGTGTGGCGGAAAGGGCGTTAAAATTTTGCAAAGTGCCGGCAAAACCTATGCGCATCTGCATTTAAAGCCTTTGGAATTTCAAATTTTAAAGATCGAAGAAACGGCGGAATCCGAGGGGTATTCTCTCGTTGAAAAAGAAAACTGTCTGACGATCATAGGCGATGAAATTACCGTTTCCGTCGACAAGAACAGCGGAGCCATCGTGTTGTTGACGGATGCGGCGACGGGTAAAAATTATTGCAAGGGTTGCGGATATGAATATGAAATCGTGTCCAGCAATGCCATAGCCGAATATATTCGCGCCTATTCGTATCGGTTTTATGATTGGTCCGTCAACGATTTCGGAAGGCTGAGTTATCCTGTAAATTTTGCGGGAGCCGAATTTAAGCCGACCCTTGTAAGGGCAATGTTTGAAGGTGATTCGATCGTTTGCGAATATGTAAATTCGGAGCAGAGTGTTCGGGAATACGGAAACGCCGTTTCGCTTCGCGTTGTATATACGGTGCTTGGAAAGGCATTGAACGTGCGCGTATCGTTGCAAGAAAAGCAGGCGACGCCGTATGTGGAAGGCGGCAGTTTTGTGTTTGATCTGAATTTGACAAACCCTGAATATACGATCAATAAAGTGGGGACGCTGCTTGATCCTGCCCGCGATATAGCAAAAGATGCAAACAACAAGATGTATTGCATGGAAAATTTTGTTGATATTACGGACGGAGAAAAGTCCATAGCGGTCCTTTCGCAGGACGCACCGCTTTTTTCGATCGGCGAATCGGCGGTTTATAAATTTAAGGGAGAATATGAATCCCGTTCGGATGCGAAAATATATATAAATCTTTTTAACAATCAGTGGGGTACGAATTTCCCCCAATGGATGGAAGGCGATTATACGTATGAGTTTGCTTTGTTGCCGCATCAGGGCGATATTTCGGCCGTTTCGGATTTGTTGTACTCCTTCGCGGTACAACCGCTCGTCATGAGCGGGCGTGCGGCCGTTGATACTGCGGATTTTCTGCAAATAGAGGGCGGCAAACTGATTGCCGTATTCGATTCAAAAGACGGCCGCATCCTTCGGATCCGCGAAGATAAGAAGAAAAAGGGTACGATCCGCTTAATAGGAAAACTGACAGACGGAAAATTGTACAGAGCAAACAGCTTCGGAGAACCGATGGAGCCTTGCGGACGGGAGTTTGAAACGAACCCTATGCAGATTCATACGATCCTGATCAAAAAATGACCATTATTTTGACCATGCAAAAAGCAAGCGTGTCCGCCGCAGTATTTTTCGCTCCGCGAAAAATACTGCGGCGCGGCAGAACGCTACCGATGTTCGATTGCAATAAGGCTTGTCGGATAAGATATATTTTTAAGGTTTTGTAAAGGCAAAAAATATTTTGAAAGGAAGTTGTTTACAAAAACCGAAAAAATACAGTATAATTAAAAAGGGGGAGAAGAAATGAAACGCTTTATAAAATTTTTTTGTTTATTGCTGGTGCTGTGTTTTCTTGTAGGCTGTGCGGCAACGACGCCGAGCGTCAATACGCCGCCGTCTTCGGAGGAAGAGGGTGGAACTCCCACAACGCCCGAAACGCCGAAACAGCGCGTAAAACTTATGTTTGAAATTGAAGGAGGCGCGGCAGGAAGCAAGGAACTGATTTATAAATACAGGGATGATCTGACAGAGCTTGAAAAGGCGCTGGACAATATTTATAACGGCTTGGAGCCTTTAATGGAGGATTTTGACGTAGTCGTTCAAATTTATCCGACGTGGCACTATCGGGCGGAAGGATATAACGGAGAAGATCCTTCAGAACCTTTGAATCGAATTTCTCCGGAACTGAAATTTACATTGAATTATTTCCGCAGAAAAGATATTCCTTTTTATTTGGAAATGCATTCGTCCGGAATACGCACCAATCAGAACGGAGAATTGGGGACCAATGCTCCGGCTGCGCTTCATTATGGCGATGATCAGACCTGGCCCGGGCTTCCGATGGATATGGATACCGTGAAGGCGCTGCGGGAAGAATTTGACTATTATTTTGAGGGAATCCGTTTTCATGAGTTGATCGGCACGCATTCGATCGGACTCAGCGACAGGGCGCAGGGAAATGAAGAATATTCGCACGGATTTGTCGTGCAGGAGGAAGTCGTTAAGACGATCATCGACACGGTTGCGGAAACGGGGCTGAAACTTGTTTGGAGCGATCACAGCTGGAACGTGTTGGAAAAGAGCTTGCTTGGGCGCAACGGGGAATACGGCGCCTCATATGACGTAGAGACGGCAAAGGAGATCAAGGGTTGGTTGGATTATGCCGTTTCGAAGTTGCAATCGAATCAGCTTACTTTGAATTGGGCGAATAACGGTTGGCCGATCCATCAATACATAGTCGATGATTTTTTGTTGAAGAATTATAAAGGTACGTCTTTCGGCGCGAGTGTACAGGATTGGTTCTGGCAGGAATTGGATTGCAGTACGATGCAGGATGCGACGGGGACGACGAAATGGTATATTGACGCAGATCTGGATTGTCCTCCTGAAATCATGGCGATGTTTACGCTGCGCGCGATCGAACAGGGCGCATCCCTAATACAGTTTGAACCGATACAGTATTTCTTCAATTCCTATTCTCCGCGCAATGACAGTGCAATACCGGTATCGTCGATCGAAGATAACAGCGATTATTCTGCGAAACTCACGTTAAAGCGGTTTATTGATTATATATTGGAAGACGGCAGCGGAGTCATCTCGACCGATCCGACCGATTATTACGATACCGATTATAATAAGTATGTCGCGAACAAGGAGTCGGATCCGCCGAAACGGTATTATCAAAATACATTGTATCTTGCGAAAGACGGGGAGTTGCAGGTATACGATAAATACAACAGCGATTACAGCAAGTGGTACGAACAGAGCGAAAACCGACTGCGCGAATATATCGTGACGGATGACGTGATCGCCGCATCGCGGATCGCGCTTGCTTTCAGCTGCGGAGACGAGATTATGGTGGCGAAGCAGGAAAGCGGCGGCGTTCGGCTGGAATTTTACAATTATCGTTCGGGGAGGCTGCTGGCGAAGAACGATTTCTTTGCAGACAATGAAGACGGTAAAGTTGTGGACGTCTTTTCGATCAATTTGATTTCCGATTATGTTCATTCCTTGGGCGGCGATGCGGATGAGATCGTGCTTGTAAGGGAAAAGGACGGCGCGTTAAAATATTCCGTTTATTCCGTTTCGACGGGTTCTTCCACTGTAACGCAGGACGTTGAACTTTATCCCGCCGCGAAGGAAATATCCGATCGGGTATTGCAATACATTTCGAACGGATCGGCGGCGGGATATGTAAAGACGTTTGCCGTGCGTACGCGCAATGCGGTTTTGGGCGATATGACGCGGCCGATCGATACGAAAGCGGCGGCCGTCTATGCAGAAAATACAGACTTGAAAGTGATTTTAAACAACGAAGCATCCGTCGTTGAAGATATCGGCAAAGTTGTCGCCTGCTGTCCCGTCGATATAAACGGTGATTTTATCGATGAAATTGCAGCAGTCGTAGAGATTGGCGGTTCGTATACGGTCAAGTTTATCGATATCGAAACTCTCGAAATCATGTCTGAAAGCATTGCGCTCGGTTCGTTTTGTCCGGATTTGATTTTCGGCTGTAAAATCGGCACGTATTTAAAGGGATTTTAATCGGAAAAAATTGAAGGGGACTTTAAGATGATAAAGAAAATATTTACCATACTTTTATCTGTTTTATTGTGTTTGTCGCTGGTATGCTGTTCTCCGAGCGGCGGAAATTCAAACAACAACAATAACAACAATACAAATATAGGCGATGATGAAAATAATAATGAGCAGGAAGAAGAGCCAATGAAAGAAAAAAGTTTATTGCTTTTCCAAATCGATCCCGGTTTGGGAGGAAGAGGGTTAACGACATCCTTTTCGGTGGATGATCCGTTTTATTTGGAATGCCTGAACAACATTGCGGAAGGATTGCAGCCGTTAAAGGAGAAGTTTGATGTTGCGGTGCTGATCAATCCGCAGCACAGTTATATCAAAGACGAGACGAGCGAAGCAAAGCGCGTGAAAGACGGATTGATCTTTGCCATCGATCAGTTTGAGAAACAGGGGATCAAAGTTGTATTGGAAATCTATTCGTCGGATAACGGGACGAACCAAAACGGTGAGTTGGCGAGGTTGCCGAAGCCGAATCTGCATTACGGCGACGGACAGGAGATCGCCGGAATCACGATGGATATGGATACGCTTTCGTACATAAAATTGCGGTTTCCCGATACGGTATTGGGTGTGCGTATGCATGAACTTGTCGGTACGCATGAAATTGCAATGAACGGAGATGACCACGGCTTTTTGGTTACGGAATCGACGATAAAAGCGATCATCGATACTTGCGATCAATCGGGCATGAATTTATATTGGAGCGATCACAGTTGGGACGGGATCAACGATCCGAATTATAACCCGAATGATTTTTTTGTGACTTGTATCGATTATGCTGTTGACAAGTTAGAGAATCGCGTCACGTTTATTTGGGCGAACAACAATTGGGATGTATGCGATTATGTCGGAAGGGAAGAGGCGACGTTTCCGTATAAAAATTACAGGGGAACGGATTTTGGATTAAGCAACCAGAGCTGGATATGGGAATCGTATTCTTCCAGCAACACTTATACTGTAACGAACGGTGTGCGCAATACGAAGTGGTACGCGCATTCCGAGATGGATACGCCGATCGAAGTTTTGGCAGGGTATACGTTGGACTTTTTGGAGCAGGGAGCGTCGGTCATTCAATTTGAGCCGGATTATTACTTTTTCAACACGCACAATACGCCGTGGATGAACAAAGTTGGGATTACCGACCTCAAATCGGAAGGCAATCCTATGTTTTACGAAGAGAAGCCGGATTTTTCGGCGAGGATCAATTTAAAGCGCTTTATCGATTATCTTTTGGCGGACAAACTCAGCCCTGCGGTAACCGATCACATTTCTGATTTTGTAGACGGAGACAGAAATACATATTATTCCAATACGGCATCCAATCCGTATAAAAAGTATGTGCAGACGACGATCGCCGCTTTGGGCGAAGGCGGACTGTCGGTATATGACAGATATATTTACACGCCGGATACGTTTGTCGAGAGCGAATCGGAAAGGTTTTATAAGACCGTAACGGACGGAGAAATTCTCTTTACCAGCCGAATCAATGCTCTGGCAAAAACGAACGACGATTTTCTCGTCGTAAAGAGAGAAAACGGTGCGAACGTAGGGTATGTTTACAATGCGTATTCCGGGTTGGTGGCGAAGGATACCGTCAGCTTTGCCGACGATGAAAACGGAACGGTAGTGGGCGTAACCGCCGGGAATTTCATACAAAAATACAATTATAATGTTGCCGGCGATCCGGATGAAGTGATCGTTGCTCGGGAAAAGGACGGGCAGATCAACTTTACCATCTATAAGGCAATGAACACGGACAAAGCGGACTATTATGAGTTCAAGCTGGAAAAAGATGAAAACAGCGATACGTTCTTTTCCAACTATTTTGGCAGTGAAAAGATCGATGCGGCGAATTTTAACGGTATCGTCGCGTTGGGTGCGAGAAGATCGGCGTTGTTGGAAAGCGGAATGCGGAATCTTGATGAACTCTATGTGCTGGAAAATTTGGACAGCGGAATCAAAGTTTATGGCGGCACCGGAAACGGCAGCGTACATTTTTATGAGATAAACTGCGGCAACGTGACGGCCGCGGCTTCGGCGGATGTTACGATAACGGTTGAGCAGCAAAAGGCTTCGCTGCGGGATGAACTCTGCGTCGCGGTGGAAAACGGCGGAACTTTTGAGTTGCAGTTTTATACTTTAAACGCTGACAACGGTAAAGCTGAAAAGTTGAACGATACGATCAAGTTGCAGAAAAGATGCGAAGCTCTGTTCACGCTGCGCTTAGGACTTTATTATATGGATGTATAAGGTGAGAAAGGAATGAAGAGGATTATTCGGATCGTTACGATTCTATTGGCTGTTTTACTGTGTTTTTCCGCCGTTGCCTGTACACAGAAAAACGGCGGCGGCAACAATGAAGGGACCGAAGGCGGAGGGAAGGAAGACAAGACCCCTTTGCTGCTGTTTCAAATTGATGCGGGACTGGGCGGACAGGGCTTGACGACCCTGTATTCTCCCGGCGACGAGGCATACGACCTCGCTTTTGAAAACATAGCAAGTGGTTTAAGTCCTTTAAAAGAAAAATTTGAAGTTGCCGTTTTGATCAATCCGCAGCACAGTTACAAGGCACAGGGCTTTACGCAGAACGGCGCATCGGATCCCATGGATCGGATCGGCGAGTCGCTAAAATACGCATTGACCAAACTGACCGCGTATGATATACCCGTCTATCTTGAATTGTATTCCTCCGACTGCGGAACGAACCAAAACGGTGAGTTGGCGTCTCTGCCGAAACCTGAAATCATTTACGGCGACGGAAAAGCGATCGGAGGCCTAACGATGGATCTGAGTACATTGAAGGCGCTTCGTGCGAATTATCCGATCATTGAAGGCGTACGGTTTCATGAGTTGGTCGGCTCGAATCAGCTCGGGCAGGAAAACGATCCGCACGGGTTTAAGGTGGAAGAAGGGGATTTAAAGCAGATCATAGAAGAGCTCGACGCTATGGGATCGAAATTGGTATGGAGCGATCACAGCTGGGACTATGTAGGCAATCCGGCTTATCACGACAATTTGTTTTTTGACGAACTTGTAAAGTATGCGTCTTCGATTATGGGAGAACGGCTCACGGTACTGTTTGCGAACAACACGTTCCGTCCCTTTGCGTTTATTCATAACATGGACCGCAATTTCCCGTATCGCTCCTTAGAGAATTCCTATTGGGGACTAAGCAATCAAAGTTGGGCATGGCAGTCTTTGGCGTCCAGCAATTTAAAGACAACACAGGGCGGAACGAAGTGGTTTATCCGAAACGAGATGGATGCGACGCCAGAGTTTATGGCGATTTATACGCAATTTTGTTTGGATGCAGGGGCGAAGTTGATCCAATATGAACCGGGGTATTACTTTTTTAATTTTCATAATACGCCTTGGCTGACGGAAAATCCGATTGAAACGGGGAGCGAACAGGGGCTGACGGCATTTTATGAAGAGAAACCGAATTTTTCGGCGCGCTTGTCTTTGAAGCGCATGACCGAGATCTTATTGGATCCGGAAGGAAGCGGACTTGATTTTGATCTGACGAATTATATTGATTCCAGCGAGCAGAAATTTACCGATAACTTAGATATCATGCCGTATAAAAAGTATATTCAGGAAACACTGACGGCGATTGGTGGCGGACAGACGGAAACGTTTGATAAATACAGTGCCAACGACAGTTGGATAAGCGGCGGCGAAAACCGATATCTAGATTCGATTTTTGAAGGCGAATTGATCGATGTGACGAGAGCCAGAGTGTGGGCTGGCACGAACGATGATTTTGTTGTCCTCAAAGAGGAAAACGGTAAAAGGGTTGCCTATTTCTATAATTGGTACAACGGACTCATTATGAAAGATGAGCAAATATTTGCCGATAATGAAAACGGGGAAGTCGTATCTGTCAGCGGCGGAAATTTACTATCGGAAATTGTATCGAATTTAGCGGGCGATCCGGACGAATTGCTTGTTTGCCGAAAAAATGCGCAAGAACGATATATTTACGAAGTATATAAAGCCGTTAATCAAGGCGCAGCCGCATCGTATGGTATACGGTATACGTATGTTGAAACTTTACAGATTGATAACAGCGAAGGTTTTTCAAAGGCCTTGCTATTGGGTCAAAAACGCCAAAGCATCAAGACGGATTCTAGCCGTCCGGAAGATCTGATAGTGTTGTTTAAGGAGGAAGAGGGCAATCTGACAGCTAATGTGAGCGGCACGGAGTATCCGCTTGGAAGCGGCTGGTCGTTGAAAGATATAGAAGCGATCGATATCACATTGGCGGTTGCATCTCAGCAGCAAAGTTATATGGATGAAATTGCGCTTTTGTGTGAAGAATCGGGTAAATCGGTAGTCAAGTTTTTACAGTTTACTCCCAATTACGGTTTTTCGCAAATGGAGGAAACGGTTACCTATGATCTTGCCGATGCTGAACTGCTATTGACGTTGCGAAAAGGTTTTTACTACAATTCGCTGACTTAAAAGGCGCAAAAAGATGAACTATTATAGATCGGAAGCTCCTTATAGGAATGTAGCGCTTATGAATGCGAAATTATAAAATGAATTTTATTGAATCAAAATTTATAGAAAGAGCCCCGAGGCCGTATACATTCGGTCTCGGGGCTCTTTCGTTTGCTAAATTTTATCGTCTGCGCGAAAGTTTGTAAGAAGGTACATAAATTCTCTTAACGCAAAAATTTTTGAGTCGGCAGGCATACTCTCTTTACGCATCAGTTTACAAAAAGACGCATCCTTTTCTTTGCGCAAAATTATTCGAGTCGGAAGACACGCTCCTTTTACGCAAAAATTCCCCAAAGGTATTCAAATCACATAAAAGTTTTCATCGGCGCAGGAAACAAAAAAACATCGGCTCATGGCACGCGCCTTCAAAAGTCCGTTTGATTTTTGAAGTATAGTTCATCAGCCGATGGTTATATTGAATGAAAGAAGTAGAAAAGTACTTTCAAAAAAGATCGTAGAATGATGCTTTGATCCGCAAAAGCGCGGGCGGCCGAAATCAGACGATGATATTGACCAGGCGGCCGGGAACGATAATGAATTTTTTGATCACTTTGCCTTCGACAAGCGGGCGAATATTGCTGTCGTTCAGGACGATCGAGCGAATCGTATCTTCGCTGCTGTCCTTTGAGATCATCAGTTTTGTCTTGATCTTGCTGTTGACTTGAACGGCATATTCCGTCTCTTCCCGAACGAGAGCGCTCTCATCGCAGAGGGGATATTTCTGATCGAAGACAGAATATTTCCCTCCGGTCTGTTCCCAAAGTTCTTCCGTAAAGTGCGGCGCAAAGGGAGCAAAAAGCAACAGGAGATCGCGGACGCATTCTTTATAAAAAGCGATATTTTTTTCAGCTAAGCCGTCGTATTTATAGAGAGCGTTGACATATTCCATCAAACGGGCGACGGCTGTATTGAAAGAGAAGTTTTCGAGGTCTTTTGTGATCTGCTTGATAGAATTGTTTCGCACAAAGTTCAGCTCTTTTTCATTTTGGGCAAAAGGCTCTTCTTTGGACGATTTTAATTCATTGCTTTTCAGAACGAGTCTTTCCACGCGCTCTAAGAATTTTGCGACGGATTTGATGCCTTCGTCGCTCCAAGGTCCGCCTTCCGTATAGGAAAAAGCGAACATGAGGTAGATACGGAACGCATCGGAGCCGTACGTTGCGACGTATTCATCGGGGGAAACGACGTTTCCTTTGGATTTAGACATACGGTTTCCGTCGGGGCCTAAGATGACGCCCTGATGTACGAGGGATTTGAAAGGCTCGTCGAATTTGAGATATCCCATATCGCGCAGCGCTTTGGTAAAGAACCGAGCATACAAAAGGTGCATACAGGCATGTTCGGCGCCTCCGACGTATTTGTCTACGGGCAGCATTTTATTGACGATTTCGGGGTCAAAGGGCTGTTTTGCGTTGTGCGCATCGGCATAGCGCAGGTAGTACCAACTCGAGCAGACGAAAGTATCCAATGTGTCGGGATCGCGCAGTGCGTCTCCGCCGCAAACCGGACATTTTGTATGCATGAATTCGTCGCATTTAGCAAGCGGCGATTTGCCGTCCGGTTCAAATTCGACGTTATAGGGCAGTTTGACCGGAAGGTCTTTATAGGGAACGGGCACCGTGCCGCAATGCGGGCAGTGGATCATCGGGATGGGTGCGCCCCAATATCTTTGGCGGGAAACGAGCCAGTCGCGCAGGCGATAATTGACTTTGCGTTCACCCTTGCCGATTTTTGCGAGATGATTGGCAATCTCCGTCCGTGCCTCTTCGCCGAACCGACCGTCAAATTGCAGGCTGTTTACGCAGATGCCGTCTTCACAGAAGGGGAGAACGGTTTCGCCGTTTTTATTTTCGATAACTTTCTGAATGGGCAGATTGTATTTTTTAGCGAAGGCAAAATCGCGTTCGTCGTGCGCCGGTACGCCCATGACGGCGCCGGTGCCGTACGAATAGAGTACATAATCCGCGGCATAGATCGGCACTTTTTTGCCGTTGATCGGATTGATCGCATAATGTCCGATAAAGACGCCCGTTTTTTCTCTGGTGGAAGAGAGGCGTTCGATTTCATTCGATTTAGACGTTTCGGCAATATAATTTTCCACGGCTTGCCGGCAATCCTCGGAAACGAGTTTGCGAACAAGCGGATGTTCTGGGGCCAGCACGACATAGGAAACGCCGAAAATCGTGTCACAGCGGGTCGTAAAGACTTTGAAAGTATCGCCGCTCTCGCACTGAAACTCGATTTCGCAGCCTACCGATTTGCCGATCCAGTTTCTTTGCATCAGCTTTGTCTTTTCCGGCCAATCGATGGTATCGAGCCCTTGGAGCAATTCTTCCGCATACTTTGTAATTTTAAAGAACCACTGCGTTAAGTCTTTTTTAACGACGGGGGTGCCGCAGCGTTCGCAGCAACCGTCAATGACTTGCTCGTTGGCCAAAACCGTGTTACAGCTGGAGCACCAGTTCACAGGTGCTTCTTTGCGGTAAGCGAGTCCGTTTTCATAGAGCTTTAAAAACATCCACTGCGTCCACTTATAGTAATCTTCCTCGCAGGTTTTCACTTCTGCGGACCAATCGAACATGGCGCCCATCGCTTTGAGCTGATGTTCCATTGTTTCAATATTCTTTTCTGTGGAATCTTTCGGATGAATTTTTGTTTTAATGGCATAGTTTTCAGCGGGAAGGCCGAAAGCGTCAAATCCCATCGGCTGGAAGACTTCAAAGCCTTGCATCCGTTTAAAACGCGCATAGCTGTCGGTAGGACCGTAGTTATACCAATGTCCCAAGTGAAGTTTTGCACCGGAAGGATAGGAAAACATTTCAAGCACATAAAACTTTTTGTCAATGTTTTTCTTGTTGAAACAGTTTTCCTTTGTTTTTTCCCAACGTTGCTGCCATTTGTTTTCAACGGATTTCATATCCATAACACTAAACCTCCGCGCTCGTATAAAGCGCTAAAATTTCAAATTGAAACGCACCGGATCGGGCGTTGTAATTTCTTTTAGAACAATAAATCGGCGGTGTGCGGGTCATAAAATTAAAAGCGGGCGCAAACGCCATAGTATTGAGTACTATTTTTTCTTTTGAAACGATCTGTAAACCCAATACGACAGGGGGCCGAGAAGGGGCAACAGCAGAATGACGATATTCCAGGGAATAATCGCTTTTGTCAAACCTTTGTCCTTCATTAAAAAATAGACGGTGATAATTGCCAGAAAATAGTGGGCAATCAACACGATAATGATAGCAATCCAAAGAGGTGGCATAAAAGAGCCCGCCTTATAAGTATTCACTTTATTATATAAATTTTTAGTCCGATAGTCAAGTTTTAAGACATAAAACGCGCAATATTTTTAAGATTCGCGCAAAAAGAAGGGAAAAACCGTAAATAATCGGGGAGATGCTGCATACACTGAAAATATGGAAAAATTGATTGTATCGGAAAGGGAAACGCATTGCAGTTATATTTCCTATATATCGGAAGGGATTATATCGGCGGGGATAAAAGACGTTCGTTTTAGTTTATCCTTTGACGCGCAGCGTATACTGCTGGCGTGTGAGTTTGAATCGCAGGGAGCGGAGCGCATACGCAAGATCGTGGAAGAAAAGATTGCGGAAATTATCTGTGTCGGATATAAATATAGGGAAATGATGCCGTTGATTCAGCCAGCGGGTCTAAGCGCGGAGGAAAGAGAAGTGCTTCTTGCGGCGATACTTGCTGCGGATTTTGTGGAGGACAAAAAATATGTTTTATCCCGTTTAAAAGAAATGGCGCATCATAGCATCGACGGTTTTTATCTTTTTCGGTTGCAGGCCTTGCGGGATAAATGGAAAGGCGTCGCACAGTGTGTGCCGGGGTACTTTACAAAAGAACGGCTCAGCGAGTTTATGGAGTATCTGATCGGCGGGAGCGCCGGCAAGATTTTTTTAAAAGACAGCGACGTGTATGACAGCCGGTGTAAAAAACTGCACCGCGCAATGCTGATCGAAAACGCAAAATCGGAAATCAATATATTTCGTGAAATCGTTTTGAGCGGCGCCGGTAAAATCGAGTGTTTGGGCGAATTGTCCGTGCGTCAGGAAGACTTTTTAAAGAAATATTATGCCGGCAGAGTCGGCTTTTTTGCGGAAAACAAGTAAAGCCTGCGAAAGGGGAAAAGACGGACGGAAAATTGTAAAAATTGCGAAATTAAAGCGAAAAATCATTGACAAAACGAGCGAAAGGCGGTATTATTAAAGCAAGACAACAAACATAGAGCAGGGAAAGACAAGTAGTCCGTGCAGGGTGATTTTCAGAGAGCGAAACGGTTGCTGGAAGTTTTGCAATCACAAATCGGATGAAACCGCTTTTCGTCGCAAAAGTTACGTTTCTTGAAGAAAAAACGGAGAAAGCGGTCGGCTGTTTGGCCGGCAATTAAGGTGGAACCGCGCAGAATTTTGCGTCCTTAAATGAAAGATTTAAGGACGTTTTTTTTATTTTTGAGTATCTAAAAAGACGGAGGATAAAAGGGTATGAAGCTAACATTAAAGGGCGGAGACGTAAGGGAATATGAGTTGCCCGTAACTTGCAAACAGGTTGCCGCGGATATCAGCGAAGGCCTTGCACGCGCGGCAGTATGCGCGAAAGTAAACGGAAAATTAGTCGATTTGGCGCACACGATCGATGCGGACTGCGAGCTGGAAATCGTGACCTTAAAGGACAAAGAGGGCTTGCAGGTATATCGTCATACGGCGGCGCACGTATTGGCGCAGGCAGTCAAAGCGATCTATCCTACCTGCAAACTGTCAATAGGGCCCACGATCGATAACGGATTCTATTACGATATCGATTTTAAGACGCCGATCACGCAGGAAGATCTCGGCAAGATCGAAGCGGAGATGAAGAAAATCATCAAAAGCAATCTTCCGATCGAACGCTTTACTTTGCCGCGCGCCGAAGCGATAAAATTGATGACGAAAAATTCGGAAAAGTACAAAGTGGAACTCATCAAGGATCTGCCGGAAGGGGAAGAGATCTCGTTTTACAAACAGGGCGAGTTTACCGATCTGTGCCGCGGACCGCATTTGCCTTCGACGGGAAAGATCAAGGCGTTCAAACTCACGAGCATAGCGGGAGCATATTGGCGCGGCAACGAAAAGAATAAGATGCTCACGCGCATTTACGGGACCGCGTTTGCCAAAAAGGAAGAGATGGACGCGTATTTTACCATGCTGGAAGAGGCAAAAAAGCGCGACCATGTAAAACTCGGAAAAGAATTGGGGTTGTTTGCTCTTCTTAACGAAGGCCGCGGATTTCCGTTTTTCCTGCCGAAGGGCATGGTATTAAAGAATATATTGATCGATTATTGGCGCCAGATCCATACCAAAGAAGGGTATGTCGAAGTGCAGACACCGATCATCCTGAACCGCAGTCTGTGGGAGACATCCGGACATTGGGGACACTATAAAGAAAATATGTATACGACCAAGATCGACGGCGAAGACTGCGCGATCAAACCCATGAACTGTCCCGGCGGGATGCTCGTATACAAATTGAATCCGCACAGCTATAAGGATCTGCCGATCCGCATGGGCGAGCTCGGTCTCGTGCATCGTCATGAAAAGAGCGGGCAGCTGCACGGATTGATGCGCGTGCGCTGTTTTACGCAGGATGACGCGCACATCTTTATGCTGCCCGAGCAGATCACGGACGAGATCAAGGGCGTTGTTCGGATCATCAACGAAGTGTATACGCTGTTCGGTTTTAAATATCATGTAGAACTTTCCACCCGTCCGGAAGACAGCATGGGAAGCGATGAGGACTGGGAAAACGCTACCAACGCGCTCCGGCTTGCGTTGGATGAGCTGGGGCTCGATTACGTCGTCAATGAAGGCGACGGCGCCTTTTACGGCCCGAAGATCGACTTCCATCTGCAAGACTCGATCGGCAGGACATGGCAGTGCGGAACGATCCAGCTTGACTTTCAGCTTCCGCAGCGTTTTGAAGCGGAATATACGGGCGAAGACGGACAGAAACATCGTCCGATCATGATCCACCGCGTGGTTTTCGGTTCGATCGAGCGGTTTATCGGAATTTTGATCGAACATTATGCCGGGAAATTCCCCGTATGGCTTGCGCCGGTACAGGTAAAAGTACTTCCCGTTTCGGACAAGTCCATGGATTATGCGAAAGAAGTGACGGAAACTTTAAAGGCGAACGGGATCCGCGTTGAAATCGATACGCGCAACGAAAAGATCGGATATAAGATCCGTGAAGCACAGCTCGAAAAACTTCCGTATATGCTGATCATCGGCGATAAAGAAAAGGAAGAGGGTTCCGTTGCCGTGCGTATGCGCGAAAAGGGCGATATCGGAAGTATGGCCTTGCAGGAGTTTGCGGACCGCGTCAAGAAAGAAAACGACGAAAAAATCGTCTTTTAAAATAAAGCTGAAAGGCTTTAAACTGCCGCACGACATACTTTTTAAAAGGTCTTTGAATGTCGGTGCGTATATGAGATCCGATCTGTTTGAAATATCGCGCGATCGTCTTTTGAAAAGATCTTTGAATGTACGGTTTGTTTTTGGGCAAAGCGGCATGAAGATCTTTTCAAGAGGGAAGTTTTTCTTCTTCGCTGCGCCGAACGGTTTTTATCGTTCGGCGCAGCGAAGTAAAAAGCGGCTTTTTTCGGCAGAAAGAAAGCGGATTGCTTCGTTGTTTCGTTTTCCTTTTGCATTGCGTTGCCAAGGTAAGCGTTGCCGCACCAATATGCATGTTTTATCAATCCGACAAAGAGAAGCATAAAAAATAAAACAGATTTACAATAAAACATTAAAAACGTTTGACAAATTGAAAAATATTTGCTATTCTATATCAGTAAAAGCAGAAGTTACTTCTCGCCTTGCGGCAATTGCGCTTCAAGTGCCTAAATGATCATGAAATCAATCGGATTGCATACGCTTTTAAAAACAAAGCCGTACTGCAATATACACATGGTTCTTTAAGCGGGTTGTAATTTCGACAGCCCGTTTTTTTTACCGCAAAACAGCGGAAAATATTAAAAAAGGATGGTATAAAAAGATTAAAGACCAGCATCAGGTGAACGGAGAGATCCGTGATCAGGAAGTGAGAGTAATAGGGCAAGACGGGGCGCAGCTTGGGATCATGAGCGCGTTTGCGGCATTGAAACTTGCGGAAGAGAGCGATTTGGACTTGGTAAAAATTTCGCCTACGGCAGTTCCGCCCGTTTGCAAGATCATGGATTACGGAAAGTATAAGTTTGAGCTTGGCAAGAAAGAGAAGGAATCGCGCAAAAATCAGAAGATCGTCGAAGTGAAAGAAGTGCGATTGAGCATGACGATCGATACGAACGATATGAACGTCAAGTCCAGACAGACGCAAAAATTTTTAGAGGCGGGGAATAAAGTAATGGTATCCATTCGTATGCGCGGCAGGCAGAATGCGCATGCGTCGATGGGTGTTGACGTGATGCAGAAGTTCTTTGATATGCTGGGCGGAAAAGCAGTTATGGATAAAAAGCCTGTGAATGAAGGCCGAAACATTACGATGCTTTTATCGCCTGCAAAGTAAAAAAATAAAAAAGAGAAATCAAGTACGAATGCGGCGGCTCGGGATCCTGAAAGGATAGGACAAGCCGTGTTTGCTTTGAATAATAATTTCGGAGGGACTATCAAATGCCTAAACAGAAATCGCATAGCGGCTCTAAGAAACGTTTTGACGTAACCGGCAGCGGCAGAGTCAAGAGAGCGCAGTCAGGAAAAAACCACAAGACAGGTGACAAGACGAGAAAGAGAAAGAGAAATCTTCGTCAGACAGCTTTTGTCAACGAAACGCAGGAATCGACCGTAAAGAACTTGATTCCTTACAAGAAATAATTTTTATAAGGAGAAAGGATTATGCGTATTAAAAGAGGAGTGAATGCGGTCAAAAAACGCAGAAAGATATTTAGATTATCGAAAGGATATTTTGGTTCCAAGAGCAAGTCGTATCGTATTGCACGCGAAGCTGTGATGAAGTCTTTGATGTATGCGTACGTCGGCAGAAAGAATAAAAAGAGAGATTTTCGTCAGTTATGGATTGCGCGTATCAATGCAGCGGCGCGTATGAACGGACTTTCTTACAGCAAATTCATGCATGGTTTGAAGGTTGCCGGGATCGACCTGAACAGAAAGGTTTTGGCGGATATCGCTGTCAATGATGCAGCTGCGTTTGCTGCTTTGGCGGAAAAAGCAAAAGCTGCCAATGCTTAAAGAGTACGAAAACCTTCTTGTTTAAGAAGGTTTTTTGTTTTCAGATAATTTTTAAGTTTTTTTGATATAGGCGCAGGGATTCGGATGCGGAGTATTTTGCGAAAGACGTTTTTATGAAAAATCTTGAACGAACCGCAGAGATCCAAGAAAAATATTGCGCAGAGATTTTAATTGTATGGTCATTGAATCGAGAAACAATCCGCTTGTGAAAAAGCTCATAGCGCTGCGGGATAAAAAATTTCGCAGGGAATTTGGCGAATACATTGTAGAGGGGGTCAAACAGATCAAAGAGGCCTCTGCGGGCGGCTGTAAAATCAGCGCGGTCGTTTATGCAAAGTCGTATAAAGGCGAGCTTTTTTCCGCAGATTCCGTTTATACGGTGTCGGACAGCGTGTTTGAAAAAATTTCGGAAGAAGTCAGTCCGCAGGGCATTTTGGCAGTGTTAAAAATTCCGGATACGGCGGTTTATGCGCCGCAGGGTAAGTGCCTGTTGTTGGACGGCATTTCCGATCCAGGAAATTTGGGCACGATCCTGCGAACGGCAAACGCGTTTGGATATACGGATATATATCTGAACGGATGCGCCGATCCCTTTTCGGGCAAGTGTATCCGCGCGGCGATGAGCGGTGTATTTTTTGTGCGGATCCACATAGGCGCCATTGAGGATATTTTGGCGGCTTTGAGCGGGGTCCCGAAAATATGCGCCGACATGGCGGGGGAAAATGTCTGTACTTTTCAGTCTCTTTCAAAATATTGCCTTGTGATCGGTAACGAGGCAAATGGCGTTTCCGATTTTGTCCGCAAGGTGTGTGAATTTACGGTAAAGATCCCCATGCGCGAGAGCTGTGAAAGTTTAAACGCCGCTGTTTCGGCAGGCATTTTAATGTACGAATTGCTGTCGGATAAAATCAATTTATAACTTCAAAAAAAGAGCGTTTCTCGGGCGCAGAAAAAAGTGCGGCGCAAGATCGGTCGGAAACGACAGAATGGAAATCTGCCGCAAGGTGTAAAGTTTGTTTGATGAAAACGAACGGAGAAAGTAAAATAAAAAATTGTAGAATATTTAAGAAACAGGAGATAGGAATATGTCAGGACATAGCAAATGGCACAATATTCAGGCAAAAAAAGGAAAAGCAGATGCCGCGCGCGGCCGCGTTTTTACGAAACTCGGTAGAGAAATTGCTGTTGCCGCAAAGGGAAATCCGAATCCGGATACGAACAGCAAACTTGCCGACGCGATCGCAAAGGCAAAAGCAAACAATATGCCGAACGACAATATTCAGCGCTGCATTAAAAAGGCCGCCGGAGAACTCAGCAGCGTAAATTATGAGACGCTGGTATACGAGGGATACGGAGTCGGCGGCAGCGCATTGATCATCAGTACGCTGACGGACAATAAAAATCGTACGGCAGGGGATGTGCGCAGCACGCTCTCCAAATGCGGCGGCGAAATGGGTAACACGGGATGTGTGTCCTATATGTTCAGCAACAAGGGATTGCTTGTCGTTGAGCGCACGGTCGATCTGGATGAAGATACCGTTACGGAATACGCGATCGAAGCGGGTGCAGACGATGTCGTTACTTTGGATGACGTGTTTGAGATCTATACGGATCCTGCTGCTTTTTCGGCGGTTCGAAAGTATTTGGAAGGAAAGGGGCTCAGCTTTTTGGAAGCTGATATCCGCATGATTCCGCAAAACAAGGTCACGCTCAGCGATGAGAACGTAGAAAAGTTCGTCAAATTATTGGACAAATTGGAAGAGTTGGATGATGTGCAGGACGTATATCATAACGTAGATTTGCCCAATGATGAAGAGGAAGAATAAGCATTTTACCGGTATTTTACACCTGAATAGAGTATTATGTCACACATAATATAGAAAAACGGAGGGGAAACGATGTCTGTATCGAAAGTATGCCGAAAGGCGAAAGAAAACGCGTATGCCATTGCGTATGCGACGGAACAAGACATGAATAGGATGCTGTCGTGCGCGGCGAAGGCATTGCGTGAAAAGGCAGACTATATCATTTCTGAAAATGAAATCGACCGTAAAAACTGTACGCGCGGAGAGCAGTTTGTAGATCGTCTGATGCTCAACGAAAAGCGGATCGAAGGGATCGCGGTCGGGCTGGAAAAGCTGATAGAGTTACAATGTCCGGTCGGCGAAGTATTGGAAGAAAGGACTCTGTATAACGGTTTACAGCTGCGCCGCGTTCGGGTTCCTCTCGGTGTTTTGGGGATCATTTACGAAGCGCGGCCGAACGTAACGGCGGATGCGATCGGCCTTTCGATCAAGAGCGGCAATGCGGTCGTATTGCGCGGAAGCAAGGATGCGATCCGTTCCAATCAGGCGATCACCTCTGTCATCAAGAGCGCGATTCGGGATGCTGGCTTCAATGCGGAGTTTATACAGCTGATCGAAGATACATCGAGGGAAGGCGCTACGGAATTTATGAGGATGAACGGCATCATAGATGTGCTGATCCCGAGAGGAAGCGCCGGGCTGATTCAGAACGCGGTGCAAAACGCCACGGTTCCGATCATAGAAACGGGCACGGGAAACTGTCATGTATACATTGAAAAGA
>CASDTU010000001.1 GCA_949283775.1 uncultured Bacillota bacterium | reverse complement strand
GCAAGGAAGTTGAGCCCCAGCACGATGACGAGCAAAACGACCGCCGTCGCATACGCTTCGTCCATGTACTTGTATTCCCCTGCCAGCCGGTACAGCGCCACGGCGAGCGTCGCGCCGCCGCCCAAAAATCCGTCCGGCATCGGCTGAATGACCGAACCCATCGTATACATGAGCGGCGCGGTCTCGCTCACCACTCTGCCGATCGCAAGGATAACCGCCGAAAAAATTCCGGGCAGAGCCGATGGCAGAACCACTTTAAAGATCGTGCGCACCTTGCCTGCGCCCAGCGCCAGCGAGCCTTCGCGGAAGGAATCGGGTACCGATTTCAAACTCTCCTCCGTTGAGCGGATGATGACGGGCAGCAGCATGATGCTGATGGTAAATCCGCCCGCAAGGATGCTCGATTTGTTGCCGAACCAGACCACAAACGTGAGCATTCCGAAAAGTCCGTACACGATCGAGGGAATGCCGCTCAAAATATCGATCGCACTGCGCAGGATGCGCACGAATTTACTGCCGCGCTTCGTATACTCGTTCAGAAAGACCGCCGTGGCGATCCCAAGCGGAACGGATATTGCAATACTTACGACAATGAGCAAAAGCGTCGATACGATACAGGACAGGATCGCGGGATCGTCGCCGTAATGGTATTCTCGAAACAGCAGATCCGCCGAGAGATGCGGCACGCCGCGCACTAAAATATAGCCGATAATGAAGGCGAGAAAGATCGCCACAAAGATCGCGCAGATCCAGCTGATCACCTTTCCGATCGCCGAAAAGGAAACCCCTTTGGGCAAAGGAAGGTTCTTTTTCCTGCCCGCCGCCTGTTTTTTGCTGCCGACCACGAGGCCGAACAGCAAATTGATGATCGCAACGAAGATGAGCAGAATGACCGCCGTGGAAAGCAGCGCCCCCATCTGTACTTCGCCGGCATAACCCATTTCCAACACGATATTTGCCGTCATGGTGCGGAAACTTCCGAACAGTCCCGAGGGAAACTCCGCGCTGTTGCCCGCGATCATGATGACCGCCATCGTCTCGCCGATCGCCCTGCCGACGCCGAGGATCATAGACGCAACAATGCTCGATTTTGCCGCCGGCACGACCGTGCGGAAAACTGCCTGCTCGTGCGTCGCTCCCAACGCGCGCGCACCTTCGTACAGATCCTGCCCGACCGCTTCCATGCCCGTTTTGGACAGCGCCACGACCGTCGGCAAAATCATAATGCCGAGCACCAAAGACGTGACCAGCAGCCCCGCGCCGTCCCCCGTGGGCGAAAAGTTCGCAAAAAACGGAATGAGAACCGCCATCCCGAAAAAACCGTACACGACGGACGGGATCCCCGCAAGCAGGTTGATGACCGAACCGAAAATCTTTTTGACTGTCTTATTGCAGAATCTTGCCAAAAATACCGCAGTGAAAAACCCGAGCGTGCCGCCGATAAGCAGCGCACCGATCGTCGAAAAGATCGAGCCGACGATCATCGTCAGAATGCCGTATGTGCCGGCGAGCGCCTCCGCATATACGTCGTCTTTGTTCGGCATCCATGTCTTTCCGAATACAAAATCAAAAAATCCGATCTTGCTAAGCGCAGGAATACTGCGGAGTATGATAAATACAAATATCGCAATGACGGCGACGATACATACGATCGCCGCCGCCGCGAACAGCGCTTTGCTCGCGCCTTCTTTCATTCTTTCTTTCGTCATAGTTTTTTAATTATGCTTCCGCTTTCAGCTCCGACCACTTCGTTACCGAACCCGTATAGATGTCGTAAAGTTGTTCCAACGTGATATTGCTCACATTATCATTGTTTTTATTGACGACGACCGCTACCGCATCCAGCGCGATGTAGAAGCAGTATCTCTCGCTGTCCGAGCTGCTCGCAGAGCTTGCAAGCCCGATCACGTTGCCGACCGTATCGTCCTTCGCTTTGGAACGGCCTTCGCTCGAACCGTTGAGCGTAATGCTGAATCCCGCTTCCGTCATCCAAGGGTTTATCTCGCGGTACTTTTTCATCAGCGCCGTGATCACGTCTTCCATGGACGTGGATCCCCAGATCTGCACGCAGCCTGCCGTAACTTCCGCGGGAGCCGACGGCAGCGGATCATACGTTCCAAGCGCCTGTCCGTTTCTGTCATCCGTTTCCGTCAAAGAAACGAGGCCCTCATCCCCGACGACCGCCTGCGCATCGTCGCTCTGCAAAAACTTCAAAAAGTCTTCCGCAATGCTGCCCTGCGCCAGCCCTGCCTTGCGCGTCGTGATGACAAACGGTCTTTGGATCGCATATGTCCCGTCCAAAACAGTCTCTTCCGAAGCCGCGACTCCGTTGACCGTCAGCGGTTTTAAGGTTTCTTCATCTACCGAGCTCAAAGAAATATATCCGATCGCACCCTTCGTGGATGCCACTTTCGACGCAACCAATCCCGTGCCGCTGAAATACTGCGCACCCTTTACATAGCCCGCGTTTAATTCTCCGTCCGGGTTTGCCTCTTCGCTGTAATCGGCAAGCGTCTTGCCGTCTTTTGCCACAATCTTATCAAACGCTTCCCTCGTTCCGGAAGACGCTTCACGACCGCATACCACGATCGCATCCTTCGCTTCGCTGTTGCAGCCGACTGCTGCGAACCCGATGCCGCATGCCATTGCAATACTCAAAATTGCAATCAGAATCTTTTTCATCTTTTTTTATCTCCTTCAAACTTTGTACCCTCAGTATACCGCGTGATTGTATAAAAATTTTCTTTCTTTTGTAACAAATTTGTAATAACAAAATTTTTCTTTCCGCCTTAAAAATGCAAAAAGAAACGTCATTCTTTGTACGAGATTATATACAATTACAAAGTTATCGCGAAGAAGTAGGGAAGGACACAAGAGCCGACGAATACATATCGATGATATCTGTGATATAACAATAAATTCTGATTCGGGGGAATTGATACAATGCAATCCAAATTCAAAATAACACAAGAGCAGAGAAAATTCAAATACAGGGGAAATTTTTGACCGAATTATGGAAATCAATGGCGCAAACAGATTTAATCCGTTTATACAAACAGACATATACAAACGAACAGCGCGGCGCAAAGAAGCGGGGAGGCGCAAAAGTTGCGCCTCCCCGCTTCTTATGTTTCTTTCCGTTTGCTTTTTGATTCGTCTTTTATTGATCCTCATCCTGCGATTGCGCGCTTTTCGTGTTTTTCTTCTCTCTCTTCGAATCAAGAACCATCTTGACCGCGCCCCACACGATGATCAAGAGCACGATCGCCAGAATGATGTAAAACACGATGTCCAGATAATCGAAAAACACCTGCGACACCAGCATGATAATGGAGCCGGCAACTATATTCCCCAAAAACACCGCCAGCATGGTCTGCCACCAGCGAAGCTCCAAAAACACCGCGATCGCCGTTCCCGTCCATACGCCCGTCAGCGGCAGAGGGATCGCCACAAACAAAAACACCCCCAGCATCTTGATCAGCGCTTTTTTGCGCGCGTCCTGTACGCTTTCCCCCGTAACGGCTTGCGTCTTCGCCGCCCGACCGTCTTCGCCGAATGCGCTTCTCTCCTCTCTCGCTTCCTGCTCAGGAGCTTCCGAATCGATCTTGTTCGCCTTTTTCCGAAAGGATTTTTCCAGCCGCAAAATAAAGCGGCGGAACAGCTTTGTCTTTTTCAGCCACGCAAAAACGGGTTTGAGCAAAAAAGTCAAGAGCACGATAACGATCGCGCCGCCCGCTATGCCGCAGAAAAACGCTTCCTCCGCGCGCAGTGCGTTTTCTCCCCAAAACTGCGGATTGCGTCCGAAGACGATCCCGCCTTTGAGTTCGATCATCGGGATCATCGAAATCAAAATCGTCGCCAGCCATGCGTTGTCGCCGAATATTTTTGCAAAAAATTCCCCGATCCATTCGGTCACTGAAAGTATTGCCATCCTCTCCCTTTCCTTTTTCCGTTTCTTTTTGCTGTCTTGCCCTGCGCAAAGCCGCGCTTACTCGGCGCGGCTTTGCGCAAAATCTCTTTTCCTTGCTCGATTGTCCTTCTTTATCTCGTCGCTTTCTGCGCTCTCAAACGGCGAACGCCGCCGCTTTTTTGTTCGATCTTTTTCAAAAGGCTCTGCGCGGCATTTTGTCCGCCGTTTCCGATTTTGCGCCTTTTTTTCTTTCTTTTCTCTATATTCTTGCTGTTTGTTGCTTTTTTATTCCTGCGCCGCAAACGCCTGCAAGTTGAGCGCAAGGTCCTTTGCGCAAAGCCGCGCCGATTCCGCCTGCTGTTGCGCGCTCGCATGGGCAAAGTACTTCTCCTGTGCCCCCATGATTTTGAGCCGCGCGGGAATGCCGCGGTCCGCATAATATTCCGCCACCGCGCTGCCCAGTCCGCCCGTCTTGTAGCCCTCCTCGAAGGTCAGGATCTTTTTGCCGGCAACGGCGTCCAGCACGCGCGCGTCCAGCGGCTTGATGCTGCGGCAGTTGACTATTTTCACGTCGGCAAGGCCGGAAAGTTTTTTCGCTTCCAAAGCGCGCGCGACCGCCCTCGCGCCGCTCGCCAAAACGACGATCCCGTCTCCGTCCGAGAGCGTTTCCCACAAGAAATACTCGCTGATCTTCTGCCGCGTTCCGAGGTTCGGCGCATAGCCGTTCGGGTACCGAATCAGGCACGGCGCTTTTATACTCTTTGCAAAATCAAAGACGTCCGCAAGTTCCGCGCAGTCTTTCGGCGCAAAAATATGCAAATTCGGCACGCCGCGCAGGGCGGAAAGCTCCAAAAGCCCCTGATGCGTCTTTCCGTCCGCGCCGACAAAGCCCGCCCTGTCCGCGCAAAAGACGACGGGGAGATTTTGCAGGCATACGTCGTGTACGATCTCGTCGTACGCGCGCTGCAAAAAGGTCGAATAAATACAGACGACGGGAAAAAGGCCGCCCTTTGCCATCCCTGCCGCCATCGTTACGGCATACTCCTCGCAGATGCCGACATCGAACAGCCGTTGCGGGTATTTTTGCGCAAAATCCGCAAGGCCTACGCCGTCCGTCATCGCCGCCGTCACCGCAACGAGCGAAGGGTCTTCCTGCGCCTTCGCGCAAAGCAGCCTTCCCAGCGCCACCGAAAAGGAATTTTCGTTCTCCGCAAAATTCTTCCCCACGCCGTGAAAGCGCGAAGGGTCCTGTTCGGCGGCTTCCAGTCCCTTGCCCTTGATCGTGACCGCGTGCAGCAAGACGGGCTTATCCAGATTTTTGATATCCTTCAAAACGCCGATCAGTTCGCGCAGGTCGTGCCCGTTCACGGGCCCTACGTATTTAAAGCCGCCGCGCTCAAAAAAGTCGTTGCGGTTGAGCCAGCCTTTGATGCTGTATTTGAAGCGGCGCAGCTTTTTGCCGAAAAAGCTGGTCGGCTTGAACGTCTTATCCAAAAACGAATTGACGCGGCGGTACTTTGACTTTGTGGTCGCCTTTGAGATCGCGCGATACAGCGCCGAATGGTTCTTATCGATGGACATTCCGTTGTCGTTCAGAACTACGATGAAATTTTTCGGTTTTTCCTCGGCGGAAAACATCGCTTCGAGCGCGAGGCCGTTGCCCAGGGACGCGTCGCCGATAAACGAGATGACCTTGAACGTTTCGCCTTTAAGATCGCGCGCGTTGCAAAGTCCGATCCCAGCGGCGACGGACGTGCCGCAGTGCCCCGCAATGAACGAATCGTACTCGCTCTCCTGCGGATCGGGAAAGCCGCTCGCTCCCCCTTCCTGCCGCAGCGAATCGAGCTCCCTGCCCGTCAAAAGTTTGTGCACATAGCTCTGATGCCCGACGTCAAAGATCAGTTTGTCCTGCGGAAAATCAAAAACTTTATACAGCGCGAGGATGAGTTCGACCGCGCCTAAATTGGAAGACAGGTGCCCCCCGTTTTCCTTGACCGCCGCGATCAGCTTGCCGCGAAGCCGCTCCGCCGTTTCTTCCAGCTGTTGAATATCGTACGTTTTTAATTCGTCCGCCAACATTTTTCAGACTCCTATGCCCCTATACTACTCGATTTTCTTTGAAAAAATGCCTTTTTCTGTCTATTCATTGTAATCTTTTCCGCCCCTTTTGTCAAGGCGTTTGCCGCGCCGCGACGACGAATTCCCTTTTCGCCGCCCTTTTGCCTCGCTTTTTTGCGTTTTGTTTTGCTTCCCTTTTTGCCCTGCGCCCGCTTTTGCCGCTTCGTTTGCGGTTTTTTTCCGATCTGTTTTTTGTCCTTTTTCTGTGCGCTTTATACTTTCGCTTCGTTTTGCGCTTTGCCGATTCTTTTTTGTTCGGTTGCTTTTTTTCACGGATTTTGCTATACTTTGTACGCAAAAACCGTTTCGGCGCCGCCTGCAAAAAGTTTTTTCGGGCGCTGCCGATACAATCGTTGAAACGGGGGATGCCTTT